>NC_016745.1:377500-487500 GCF_000243075.1 Oceanimonas sp. GK1
CCAGGGCCGGCGCCAGCATGGTGACGCTGAACAGGGCAACCAGAATACCCACGATACGGATGATGGAGCGAATATGCATGCTTGTTCCAAAGCTCGAATGTCAATCGGTGATCGGGCGTGGGATCACCCTTCCCTGAGTCCTGTCTTTTACCTGCCGTATCAGGCTGTCGAGCAGCCGAATATCGACCCGCAGCACGCCGCTGACCACAGCACCGTAATCCACCTGCTCCCACTCGGCGCCGCTTTGCGCCAGCAGGTTTTCAAGCTGGGCCATGTCGCTGTAGTCGGCACAGAGTGCCAGCCGCCCCTCTATCACTTTTTCCATGGTGGGCAGCTCGGCCAGGGCACCGCCTACCGAGCTGCCATAGGCCCGTACCAGGCCACCGGTGCCCAGCTTGATGCCGCCGAAATAACGCACCACCACGGCGGTGATCTCGCCAATACCAGAACCCTGTAACTGGGCCAGCATGGGTTTGCCGGCGGTGCCCGAGGGTTCGCCGTCATCGCTGAACCCCAACACCTGAGAGTCGCTTGGCGCACCCGCAATAAACGCCGAGCAATGGTGCCCGGCGCCGGGGTATTCGCTTCGCAGCCGCTCAATAAAGGCCTTGGCCGCCTCCACATTGGGCGTGTGTGCCAGGCAGGCAATAAAGCGACTTTTCTTGATTTCCTGCTCCCACACCACGGAAGCCGCCGGAACAAGATAGGGGGAAGCGGTCATGAGTCGTCCCTGAACGGTACTTGCCGGCGCGGTTCACGCCGGTATCGATACAACAAGGCCGGCCATCATAGCACAGTTGACCCTGGACGATGCCGGGCAAGGATCACTCCCTTCACATTTAAACAGGCGTTTTAAAACACATTGAAAAGTGCCTGTTTACTGTCCATAGTGATTCCATTATGCCCGGTGATATTCGGCGCCGCGTCGGGGAATTCAAGGAGACACTGGTATGATCTACCAAGGCGAAACCCTTTCGGTCACCCTTATGGATAACGGCATCGCCGAGCTGTGCTTTGATGCGCCCGGCAGCGTCAACAAGCTGGACAGCCGCACGCTGTTATCACTGGAAGCCGCCATAACGGCACTGGAGCAGACGGCGGGCCTCAACGGGCTGATGCTCACCAGCGCCAAAGACGCCTTTATCGTGGGCGCCGACATCACCGAGTTTCTCGACAAGTTCGACCTGCCCGACGCCGAGCTGGCTGGCTGGCTGAGCCGTGCCAACACCCTTTTCAGCCGCATCGAGGACTTGCCCTTTCCTACCCTCAGCCTGGTGCGCGGCCATGCCCTTGGGGGGGGCTGTGAGTGCATACTGGCTACCGATTTTCGCCTGGGCGATGCCAGTACCCGCATTGGCCTGCCGGAAACCAGGCTGGGCATCATGCCCGGCTTTGGCGGCACCGTGCGCCTGCCCCGGCTGGTGGGTGCCGACAACGCCATGGAGTGGATCACCACCGGCCAGGAGCACAAGGCCGACGACGGCCTGAAACTGGGGCTGCTGGATGCGGTAGTGAGCACCGACAAATTACGGCACGCAGGCATACAACTGCTGTTGCACGCCGATGAGCACGACTGGCAGGGCCGCCGCCGGCAAAAGGCCGCCCCGCTGACCCTGAATCCGGTAGAGGCCACCATGAGCTTTACCACCGCCAAGGGCATGGTCGCGGCCAAGGCCGGCCCCCACTACCCGGCCCCCATGATGGCGGTAAAGACCATCGAAGCCGCCGCTGGCATGAGCCGGGAAGATGCCCTGAAGGTGGAGCAGGAGAACTTCATCACACTGACCCGCACGCCGGCAGCCCGGGCACTGGTGGGCATTTTCCTCAATGAACAGGTGGTCAAGGGCAAGGCCAAACAGGCCGTCGGCAGCGCCCTGCCGGTCAAGCGGCTGGCGGTGCTGGGCGCCGGCATCATGGGCGGCGGTATCGCCTGCCAGGCGGCGGTCAAGGGCATGGCGGCGGTAATGAAGGACATCAATAACGACGCCCTGGCCCTGGGCATGAAGGAGGCCGGCAAGCGGCTGAACCAGCAGCTGGAGCGGGGCAAAATTGACGGCTCCCGTCTGGCCGAAGTGCTTGCCGGCATTCGCCCCACCTTGAGCTACGATGAGCTGGCCAGCGTCGATCTGGTGGTGGAGGCCGTGGTGGAAAACCCCGCCATCAAGGCGCAAGTGCTGGCCGAGGCGGAACAACAGGTGAACGAAGACACCGTCATTGCCTCCAATACCTCCACCATTCCCATCTCAACCCTGGCAAAAAGCCTGAAACGCCCCGACCGGTTCTGCGGCATGCACTTTTTCAACCCGGTGCACCGCATGCCCTTGGTGGAAGTGATTCGCGGCGAGCACACCAGTGACGACACCCTCAACCGGGTGATGGCCTGCGCTGCTGCCATGGGCAAAACCCCTATCGTGGTCAACGACTGCCCCGGCTTTTTTGTCAACCGGGTGCTGTTCCCCTACTTTTTTGGCTTTAACCAGCTGCTTGCCGATGGTGCCGATGTCAGTAAGGTGGACGGTGTCATGGAACGCCGCTTCGGCTGGCCCATGGGACCGGCCTGGCTGCTGGATGTGGTGGGCATCGACACCGCCCATCATGCCGCCACCGTCATGGCCGACGGCTTTCCCGAACGCATGAGCCAGGGCGGCAACACTGCCATTGATCTGCTGTTTGAGCAGCAACGGCTGGGGCAGAAAAACGGCCACGGCTTTTACACCTGGCAGCCGGACAAAAAAGGCCGACTGCAAAAAACCGTGAATGAAGCCAGCCAGGCCCTGTTGCGAGAATACTACGGCCCGCCCCGTGCCTTTGAAGCCGGTATCATTATCGAACGCATGATGGTGCCCATGATCAACGAGGTGGTACGCTGCCTGGAAGAAGGCATTATCGGCTCTCCCGCCGAGGCAGACATGGCCCTGATCTACGGCCTGGGTTTTCCGCCCTTTCGTGGCGGCGTGTTCCGTTACCTCGACACCATCGGCCTGAACGATTATCTGGCCATGGCGGATCGCCACGCCGGGCTGGGGCCGCTTTACCGGGCCAGCGACCGGCTGCGTCACATGGCGCAACAGGGTGAGACCTTTTACTGAGCGGCAGCAGGAGAGCCAACATGAAAGACGTAGTCATCGTTGATTGCATTCGCACTCCCATGGGCCGCTCCAAGGGCGGCGCCTTTCGTCATGTGCGCGCCGAAGACCTGTCGGCCCACCTGATGCGGGGCCTGCTGGCCCGCAACCCGGCGCTGGCCGCCAGTGACATTGAAGACATCATCTGGGGCTGTGTGCAGCAAACCCTGGAGCAGGGGTTCAATATTGCCCGCAATGCCGCCCTGCTGGCCGGTCTGCCCAACACCCTCAGCGCGGTCACGGTCAACCGCTTGTGCGGCAGCTCGATGCAGGCCCTGCACGATGCCGCCCGTGCCATCATGGTGGGGGACGGTGATATCTTCATGGTGGGCGGGGTGGAGCACATGGGTCATGTGCCCATGGATCACGGCGTGGATTTGCATCCGGGGCTGGCCCTGCACGTGGCCCGGGCCGCGGGCATGATGGGCCTCACCGCCGAAATGCTGGCCCGACAGCACCAGATCGGCCGTGCACAGCAGGATGCCTTTGCCCTGCGCTCTCATCAACGCGCCCATGAGGCCACGGTGCAGGGCCGCTTCAACCGCGAGATCCTGGCTACTCATGGCCACGATGCCGACGGTGCCCCGTTTCGCCTGGAAACCGACGAAGTCATTCGGCCCGACACCAGCCTGAGCTCCCTGTCCGGCCTAAAACCGGTGTTCGACCCGGCCAACGGCACCGTGACCGCCGGCAGTTCCTCGGCGCTGTCCGACGGGGCCGCCGCCATGCTGGTGATGTCCGCCGACCGGGCCGCCGCCCTGGGGCTCAAACCCAGGGCGCGCATTCGCGCCATGGCGGTAGCCGGCTGCGATCCATCCATCATGGGCATGGGCCCGGTGCCAGCGGTGCATAAGGCACTGAGGCGCGCCAATCTGAGCCTGAAAGATATCGAGCTGTTTGAACTGAACGAAGCCTTTGCCGCCCAGTCCCTGGCGGTGCTCAAGGAGCTGCAACTGCTGGAGGGGATGGACGACAGGGTCAACCTCAACGGCGGCGCCATCGCCCTGGGGCACCCACTGGGCTGCTCGGGGGCACGTATCTGTACCACCCTCATCAACTTGATGGAGCGGCAGGACGCCACCCTGGCCGTGGCCACCATGTGCATCGGCATGGGCCAGGGCATCGCCACCGTGTTTGAAAGAATGTGAGGGGGAAAGAGTGAAGGGTTGACCATTTTTTCGGCAGCATTAAGATAGGCGGGTTTTTACGATCTGGTAGACCGATATGACCCTTTCCCTTTCCGATGCCCACCACCAGCTGGATGCCACCGGCCTGCGCTGCCCGGAGCCGGTGATGATGGTGCGTAAACAGGTGCGCACCATGGCCGCCGGCGAGACCCTGCTGATCACCGCCGACGATCCGTCCACCACCCGGGACATTCCCAGTTTCTGCCGCTTTATGGACCACCAGTTGCTGTCCAGCCAGGTGGAGCGACTGCCCTACCAGTTCCTGATCCAGAAAGGTAACTGAACCGCGAGCGGGCGCACGCAGCCCGCTCCGACAAACTGCTATGCTGGGCTCCCCCCCGTTTGCCGGAGCCCCCATGCTGGACGTTATTCATGCCCTTGGCCCCCTGTTCCTGCTGATCCTGGCCGGCGTCGTGCTGCGCCGATTGCGTTTTCCCGACGATCAGTTCTGGCCCGGAGCAGAGCGTTTCATTTATTTTCTGCTGTTTCCGGCCATGCTGATCAGTACCCTGGCCACCGCCGACTTCAGTCAGGTGGCCTTTGGCGGCATGATCGGCCTGCTGGGCACCCTGCTGCTGTTGCTGGCGGCCGTGCTCTGGCTGCAGCGCCATCGGCTGGGCCCGGATCCTGCCTCGTTCAGCTCGGTATTTCAGGGTTCCCTGCGCTTCAACACCTATGTCGGCCTGGCCGGGGCTGCTGCCCTCTACGGCGACGCCGGTATCACCGCCGCCGCCGTGGCCATTGCGGTGATGGTGCCCCTGGTCAATATTCTTTGCGTACTGATGTTCGTGGCCAACGACGGTCAAGGCACACCGAGCCTGTGGCGCGCCCTCAAGGCGCTGATACGAAACCCCCTGTTGCTCGCCTGTGTCGCCGGCATCGCGCTCAACCTCAGCGGCATCGGCCTGCCCGGCTGGAGCCGGGATACCCTGGCCCTGGCCGGCAAGGCGGCGCTGCCACTGGGCTTGATCGCCGTCGGCGTGGCGCTGCAACCCAGGGCACTGCGCGGCACCGGTGCGGCCTTCTGGCAGACCTGTGGCATCAAGTTCGGCCTGCTGCCCTTGTTCGCCCTGCTCAGTGGCGGCGTGCTCGGGCTGGGACAGGTAGAGCTGGGCGTGGTGGTGCTGTTCACCGCCCTGCCCACCGCCACCTCGTCCTACATTCTGGCCCGGCAGATGGGGGGCAATGCCCCGCTGATGGCCGCCATCATTACCGGCCAGACCCTGCTCGCCATGGCCGTGCTGCCGGTATGGATGGCACTGCTGACACTGATGCAATAAAAAATGCCCGCATTTTGCGGGCATTTTTCATCATTATGCAGCGCTCTTCGCTTAACCCATGGGGCTCAGGGTAATTTCCACCCGGCGGTTCTGGGCCCGGCCCTGCTCGGTGGCGTTGCTGGCGATGGGCTGGCTGAAGCCCACACCGCGAATGTTGAAGCGGTTGGCGGCAGCGCCCTGGCTTATCAGGAACTGACCCACGGTAGCGGCACGGCGCTCAGACAGAGTCTGGTTATGGCTGGCGGAGCCGGTGTTGTCGGTGTGGCCCACCACGTTTACCCAGGTCTTGTCATACTCCTTCAGCACCATGGCCACACCGCTCAGGGTGTTGTAGAAGCTGGGAGACAGCTCGGCGCTGTCGACCGCAAAGGTCACGTTGCTGGGCATGTTGAGGATGATCTGGTCGCCATTGCGGCTTACGCTGACGCCGGTGCCCTGCATGCGATCCCGCAGTTTGGCTTCCTGTACGTCCATGTAGTAGCCCACGCCGCCGCCCAAGGCCGCGCCACTGGCGGCACCGATCAAAATGCCTTTTTCACGATCGCTGGAGCTGGCGGACGCGCCGCCGATCACCGCGCCGGCCAGGGCACCAATGCCACTGCCAATGGCGGCCTTGGAGGTCTGACGCTCGCCGGTGTAGGGGTTGGTGGTACAGGCGGACAGAGCCAGTGCCGCCGTCACGGCCAAGCAAATCTTTTTCATTATTAATCCCGTTTAACAAGCACAAGTAACCGACAATATAGCCTTGCCCCCCTCCATAAACCAAGCTCGGATTGAGGCTGATGGTCAACCGCTGACGTGTTCGGGATGACAATGACAGCTAAGCAGGTGATCGTTCACCATGCCGGTGGCCTGCATAAAGGCGTAACAGCTGGTGCTGCCCACAAAGGCAAAGCCCCGCTGCTTGAGCGCCCGGGCCATGGCGTCCGACTCGGGCGTGGTCACCGGTACCGCGCCGGCCTCGCTCCAGCGGTTGATCACCGGCTCCCCACCCACAAAACCCCACAGCCAGCGACTGAAATCGATGCCTTCCTGCTGCATGGCCAGGTAGGCCCGCGCATTGGTGATAATGGACTCGATTTTGCGCCGGTTGCGCACTATGCCGGGGTTTTGCATCAACCGCTCCACCTCCCTCGGCGTAAAGTTCACCAGCCGTTCCGGCTCAAAGCCCGCAAAGGCTTCCCGGTAGGCGGGAATTTTGCACAAAATGGTAAACCAGCTCAGGCCCGCCTGCTGGCCGTCCAGACACAGCTTTTCAAACAGCGCCCGGCCGTCGTACTCGGGCACGCCCCATTCTTGATCGTGATAAGCAAGGTAACGCGGGTCCTGATTGACCCAGGGGCAGCGCAGCACCATGGCAGCTCTCCAATTCAGCCTATATTCACACCGGACCAGCGGGTATACTCGGTAGCCTAGTTTCACTCAGCAAACGCACCTATATCAAGGCGCTATCATCATGCAAAAATTCGATATCACTACCTTTCAGGGTCTGATCCTCACTCTGCAGGATTACTGGGCCCGTCAGGGCTGCACCGTGGTGCAGCCGCTGGACATGGAAGTGGGTGCCGGCACCTCCCACCCCATGACCTGCCTGCGGGCCATCGGCCCCGAGCCGATGGCCGCCGCCTATGTGCAGCCTTCCCGCCGTCCCACCGACGGCCGTTACGGCGAAAACCCCAACCGGCTGCAGCACTACTACCAGTTTCAGGTGATGATCAAGCCGTCGCCCGACAACCTGCAGGAGCTGTATCTGGGCTCACTCGAGGCACTGGGTCTGGATCCTCAGGTACATGATATCCGCTTCGTGGAAGACAACTGGGAAAACCCCACCCTGGGCGCCTGGGGCCTGGGCTGGGAAGTCTGGCTCAACGGCATGGAAGTGACCCAGTTCACCTACTTCCAGCAGGTGGGCGGCCTGGAATGCAAGCCGGTCACCGGCGAGATCACCTATGGCCTGGAGCGTCTGGCCATGTACATTCAGGGCGTGGACTCGGTCTACGATCTGGTGTGGTGCGACGGCCCCCTGGGCAAGACCACCTACGGTGACATCTTTCACCAGAACGAGGTGGAACAGTCCACCTACAACTTCGAGCACGCCGACGTCGACTTCCTGTTTGGCTTTTTCGAGCAGTGCGAAAAGGAATGCCAGCGGCTGCTGGAGTTGGAGCAGCCCCTGCCCCTGCCCGCCTACGAGCGCATTCTCAAGGCCGGCCACGCCTTTAACCTGCTGGATGCCCGCAAGGCCATCTCGGTCACCGAGCGTCAGCGCTACATACTGCGTATTCGCACCCTGACCAAGGCCGTCGCCGAAGCCTACTATGCATCCCGCGAGGCCCTCGGTTTCCCCATGTGCAAAAAAGAAGGATAAGGGCATGGCAGAACAGAATTTCCTGGTAGAGATCGGTACCGAAGAGCTGCCGCCCAAGGCGTTGCGCAGCCTGGGCCAGGCCTTTGCCGACAACCTGCAAAACGAACTGAACGGCGCCGACCTGGCCTTTGCTTCCATCCGCTGGTTCGCCGCCCCGCGCCGCCTGGCGGTGCAGGTAACCGCTCTGGCCGCCGCCCAGCCCGACAAGCAGGTCGAAAAGCGCGGCCCTGCCGTGCAGGCCGCCTTTGATGCCGACGGCAACCCCACCAAGGCCGCCGAGGGCTGGGCCCGGGGCAACGGCATCACGGTTGAACAGGCCGGCCGGCTGAAAACCGACAAGGGCGAATGGCTGGTGCACGTGGCCGACATTCAGGGCAAGCCCGCCGCCGAGCTGCTGCCCGCCATGGTGGAGCAGGCCCTGAGCAAACTGCCGATCCCCAAGGCCATGCGCTGGGGTGACAAGACCACCCAGTTTATTCGTCCGGTGCACACCCTCACCCTGCTGCTGGGCGAACAGCTGCTGCCCGCCACCATTCTGGGCGTGGACTCTGCCCGCACCATTCGCGGCCACCGCTTTATGGGCGAGCAGGCATTCCAGCTGGATCATGCCGACCACTACCTTGAGCAACTGGAAGAGCGCGGCCGCGTGCTGGCCGACTTTGAGCGCCGCAAAGCCATCATTGAAGCCGGCGTGAAAGAAGCCGCCGCCGTGGTGGGTGGCGTGGCCGATCTGGACGACGATCTGCTGGAAGAAGTCACCTCCCTGGTGGAATGGCCGGTGGTGCTGACCGCCTCCTTTGAGGAAGAGTTCCTCAAGGTGCCGGCCGAAGCCCTGGTGTACACCATGAAGGGGGATCAGAAGTACTTCCCGGTGTACGACGCCAGCGGCAAGCTGCTGCCCAAATTTATCTTCGTGACCAACATCGAGTCCAAGGATCCGAGCCAGATCGTACAGGGCAACGAGAAGGTGGTGCGCCCGCGCCTGGCCGACGCCGAGTTCTTCTTCAACACCGACCGCAAGAGCACCCTGGCGTCCCGTCTGGATCTGCTCGACAAGGTACTGTTCCAGCAGCAACTGGGCACGGTGAAGGAAAAGTCCGAGCGCATCAGCGCCCTGTCCAGCTATGTGGCCGCCGCCATCGGGGCCGATCAGGCGCTGGCCGAACGGGCCGGTCTGCTGTCCAAGTGCGACCTGGTCACCAACATGGTGTTTGAATTCACCGACACCCAAGGCGTCATGGGCATGCACTACGCTCGCCACGACGGCGAGCCGGAAGCCGTGGCCCTGGCCCTGAAGGAGCAGTATCAGCCGCGCTTTGCCGGTGACTCACTGCCCGGTCAGGACGTGTCCGCCGCCGTGGCCTTGGCCGACAAGCTGGATACCCTGGTGGGCATCTTCGGCATTGGTCAGGCGCCCAAGGGAGACAAGGATCCCTTCGCCCTGCGCCGGGCCGCCCTGGGTGCCCTGCGTATCATCGTGGAAAAAGGCTACCAGCTCGACCTGCTGATGCTGATCGATCAGGCCCGCGCCCTTTACGGTCACAAGATCTCCAACGAAAGCGTGGCCGACGAGGTGCTGGAATTCATGCTGGGCCGCTTCCGCGCCTGGTATCAGGATGCCGGTTATGGCGTGGACGTGATCCAGGCCGTGCTGGCCCGCCGCCCCACCCGTCCCGCCGATTTCGACGCCCGGGTGAAGGCGGTGAGTGCCTTCCGCGAGCTGGATGCCGCCGCCGCCCTGGCCGCCGCCAACAAGCGGGTAGGCAATATTCTGGCCAAGTTCGAAGGGGATATTCCTGCCGAGGTGAACACCGCTCTGCTGCAGGACGAGGCCGAGCAGGTGCTGGCCGCTCAGGTGGCCGAGCTGGCCGAGCGCCTGGCCCCGCTGTTTGCCGCCGGCGACTACAGCCAGGCCCTGGCCGAGCTGGCCGCCCTGCGTGAAAGCGTGGATGCCTTCTTTGATCAGGTGATGGTGATGGCCGAGGACGAGGCCGTTCGCCTCAACCGTCTGGCCCTGCTCAACCAGCTGCGTAACCTGTTCCTGCGCGTGGCCGATATTTCTCTGCTGCAGTAAGCCGCCGGATTGTTCCGTATCTCAAGGCCCCGCACCTGCGGGGCTTTTTTTGTACTCTTCTGCACCCACTCTTTTTGTTTTCCTGGTCTTACCAATAACGGAGAGATTTGTGTTAATACTTAATGTGACTCAACTCGCACAAGGACGATGCCGATGATCAAGGTCATTATTGAACGCCGGGTGGCGGAAGGGCTGGAAACCGTTTACCAGGACACCATTCGTAACCTGATGCTGCAGATTACGGAGCGCCCCGGGTTTCTCAAGGGGGACGCCTACCGGGACGTACACCATCCCAACCACTTCTACGTGATTTCCAACTGGCAAAGTATCGAAAGCTGGGAGCACTGGCAGCATTCCCCGGAGCGTCAGCGCATGCTCAGTGAGCTGGCGCCGCTGTTGGAGCAGGATGAAAAGTGCACGGTGCTGGCACTGAAGGTCAGCTACGAAGCCAAGCCCTCCAAATTTGCCCGCCCGACCCAAACCTATACCTACTGAGCTCATGCCCTCCCTGTTTCACGTGAAACAGGGAGTTTTCCACGCAGCAAGGCGCTGCCCCGTCCGGTCGACACCACTGGCAATATCGGATACCGTGAAGGTTTCGCAACCGTATCGCAATTGGTAGCTCGCTCATGGAATTTTCAGCGTTTGGACAGAAGTTTACCCGTCACTCCGGCATCACCCAGCTGATGGACGATCTCAACCAGGGCCTCACCGCCCCCAATACCATCATGCTGGGCGGCGGCAACCCGGCCGCCATTCCCGAGGTGATGGCCTACCTGGACAGCCAGGCCCAGGGCCTGCTGAAAACCGGAGCACTGCTGAAAGCCATTGCCAACTACGATGGCCCCCAAGGGAAAGACAGCTTTATTCAGGCGCTGGCCGAGCTGTTGTCCAGCGAGTTGGGCTGGCCGGTAGGCCCCGAAAACATCGCCCTGACCAACGGCAGCCAGACCGCCTTCTTTTACCTGTTCAACCTCCTGGCGGGTGAATTTGCCGATGGCCGCAAAAAGAAAGTGCTGTTTCCGCTGGCGCCGGAGTACATCGGCTACGGTGACAGCGCGCTGGACGAAGATCACTTTGTGGCCTGCAAGCCGGAAATCCGCCGTCTTGAAAACGGCCTGTTCAAATACTACGTGGACTTCGACCGGCTGGACGTGGGCGACGACATTGGCCTTATCTGTGTGTCCCGGCCCACCAACCCCACCGGCAACGTGCTTACCGACGAGGAAATCCGCCACCTGGATCAGATTGCTCAAGACAAGGGCATTCCGCTGCTGATCGACAACGCCTACGGCACGCCCTTTCCCAACATCATTTTCAGTGACGCCACCCCCTTCTGGAACGACAACACCATACTGTGCATGAGCCTGTCGAAACTGGGCCTGCCCGGGGTCCGCTGCGGCATCGTGATCGCTAATCCCACCATAGTGCAGGCCATCACCAACATCAGCGGCATCGTCAACCTGGCCCCCGGCAGCCTGGGGCCGGCCCTGACCCTGCCGATGATTCAGAACCGCGACATCATTCGCCTGAGCAACGACGTCATCAAACCCTTCTACCAGGCCAAGGCACAACAGGCAGTGGCCTGGCTGCAGCAGGCCATTCCCCTGCCCCAGTTCCATATTCACAAGCCGGAAGGCGCGCTGTTTCTGTGGCTGTGGTTTGAAGACTTACCGGTACACTGCCAGGAGCTGTATCAGCGCCTCAAGCAAAAAGGCCTGCTGGTGGTGCCCGGGCATTACTTCTTTCCGGGCATTGAAGACGATAACTGGGCCCACAGCAAGCAGTGCATTCGCCTGAACTATGCCCAGCCGGAAGCGGACGTAAAAGCCGGGATCGACATTCTGGCGAAGGAAGTACTGGCGATTTACGGTGAGTCCTGACCCAAACTCGCTTGCAGAGCAGTGCAAGGTCGAGCATAGCGCCCACCCCACCGACACGCTTCGAGCCCTTCCGTGGGCCGCTCGGCAAATGCCATCCATGGCATTTGATCGGTCGGTGGAGCGGTTCCCTTTGCTCTCCCCTCAAGCACTTGCACTGCCTGCCGGTTTTACAGAAGCGCCGCAACTGCTGGAAAGGAGGTTAAGAGGAACTGCTCCAGCGTACCCTCTGCGCCAGGGATGGCGCAGTGGAGCCCCCATGGATGGGTTTACGGCGTGTCGCTGGAGAAGGCCTCTTAACCGACGGTTCTCGGGACCCACAGTCAACTGAGCCCACAAACAACAACGCCGGCTTTTGCCGGCGTTGTGTTATCGATCTGATAGTTATTCGCTCTTGTGCTCCAGGGTACGGCCCTGTCCGATTTCAATGCGGCGGGGCTTGAGTGCCTCGGGCACTTCCCTGAGCAGGCTGATGCGCAGCAGACCGTGCTCCAGCTTGGCCTCCTTGACCTGCACATGATCCGCCAGCCGGAACTTGAGCTCGAAATCTCCTTCGCTGATGCCCTGATACAAATAACGGCGCTCTTCGCCGGCGTTTTCACGCTTGCCCTTTACCAGCAGGGTATTCTGCTCTACCGACAACGCCAACTCGCTTTCAGTGAAACCGGCCACCGCCACCGTGATCAAGTAACGATCGTCGTCCAGCTTTTCGATATTGTAGGGCGGCTGCTCACCGCCCTTACCGTGCAGCAGGTGTTCCAGATCCCCCACCAGGCGGTCAAAACCAATGGCGGAACGGTACAGGGGGCTCAGATCAAAACGACTCATACTCCTATCCTCCAATCGCAAGCAATAGGTAAATGGTGTTGTGAAAATCGGTCGGCCTGTTATCCGATGCTGATGGTTCTCGGCTTGGCGGCTTCCGGCACTTCCCGTACCAGGTCAATGTGCAGCAGGCCGTTTTCCAGATCGGCACCGGTGACCTTGATATGATCGGCCAGCTGAAAACGACGCTCAAAGCCGCGCTCGGCAATGCCCTGATACAGGTAGTTGCGGCCCTGCTGCTCGGGAGCCTTGTGGCCTTTCACCATCAGGGTGTTTTCATGACTGGTGATCTCCAGCTCGTCCCGGGTGAAACCGGCCACTGCCATGGAAATACGGTACTGATTCTCGCTGAGCAGCTCGATATTGTAGGGAGGGTAGCCGCTGTTGCCGTTGCTGCCGGCGTTTTCCATCAGGGACGCCAGGCGATCAAAACCGATGGCGGAGCGGTACAGGGGCGAGAAATCAAAGCGTGACATACATCTATCCTCCAGTGAGCGATAATGATTTGCCCTCCATACGGACGGGCGGTACGGATCCTCCAATGAGCGATCCGCCTTGTTCATAGCAAGATATAAGGCTGGATTTTCAGGCTTTCAAGCGACCAGCGGATAAATTTTTCCTCATCGCCCCCCTTCGTGGGCGTCGGTCACCGCGCCATGGGATGCCGAGCCCACGGTGCGGGCATACTTGGCCAGCACGCCCCGGCGATAGCGAGGCTCCGGGGGCTGCCAGCGGGCCAGCCGCTCGGCGATGACGCTGTCGGTCAGCTCCAGCTCCAGCCGGTTGTGCTCGGCATCAATGGTGATCCTGTCGCCGTCCTGCACTATGGCCAGGGGCCCGCCCTGGCGGGCCTCCGGCGTGATATGTCCGACCACAAAGCCGTGACTGCCACCGGAAAAACGGCCATCGGTGATCAACGCCACGCCCTTGCCCAGACCGCGGCCCATAATGGCCGAGGTGGGACTCAGCATTTCCCGCATGCCAGGACCGCCCTTGGGGCCTTCGTAGCGGATCACCACCACATCGCCCTTTTGCACGGTGCCGTCGAGAATACGCGCCAGGGTCTCCTCTTCCGAGTCAAACACCCGCGCCGGCCCGGTAAAGCTTAAGCCCTCCTTGCCGGTGATCTTGGCCACGGCGCCCCCGGGAGCCAGGTTGCCGTAGAGAATGCGCAGGTGGCTGTCGGCCTTGATAGGGTTGTCGAGGGGGCGAATGATGGCTTGCCCCGGCGGATAAGGCAGTACCCCGGCCAGGTTCTCGCCAAGAGTGTTACCGGTGACCGTCAGGCAGTCGCCATGCAGCAGGCCGGCATCGAGCAGGGTTTTCATCAGCGGTAAAATGCCGCCAATGGCCACCAGCTCCGCCATCATGTAATGGCCGCTGGGACGCAAGTCCGCCAGCACCGGCACCCGCTTGCCGATACGGGCAAAATCGTCCAGGGTCAGCTCCACCCCCACTGCGTGGGCCATGGCCAGCAGGTGCAACACCGCATTGGTGGAGCCGCCCAGGGCGATCACCAGGGTAATGGCGTTTTCAAAGGCGGGCCGGGTCATGATGTCGGACGGACGAATATTGTGTTTCAGCAGTTGCAGCACCGCCTCACCGGCACGCCGGCAGTCCTCCAGCTTGATCTGTGAGGTGGCATTTTGGGCCGAGCTGCCCGGCAGGCTCATGCCCATGGCCTCGATGGCCGAGGCCATGGTATTGGCGGTATACATGCCGCCGCAGGCGCCCGGTCCGGGAATGGCGGTGTCTTCTATCTGTTTTACTTCAATGGCGGTCATGTTTCCCTTGGCGTGGGCCCCTACCGCTTCAAACACCGATATAATGTCGGTGTGGTTGTCGCCGGGCATGATGGTGCCACCATACACAAACACCGCCGGCCGATTGAGCCGGGCCAGCCCAATCAGACAGCCGGGCATGTTCTTGTCGCAGCCGCCAATGGCCACCAGACCGTCAAAGCCTTCGCAACCGGCCACCGCCTCAATGGAATCGGCAATGATCTCCCGGGACACCAGCGAGTATTTCATGCCCTCGGTACCATTGGCGATGCCATCGGAAATGGTGATGGTGTTGAAGATAATGCTTTTGCCGCCGGCCGCGTCGGCGCCCCGGGCCGCTTCTTCCGCCAGGCCGTTGATGTGCATATTGCAGGGCGTCAGATTACTCCAGGTAGAAGCAATGCCCACCTGAGGCTTGTGAAAGTCGTCATCGGTAAAACCGGTGGCCCGCAGCATGGCTCGGGCCGGCGCTCTGGCATGGCCGTCCACCACCCGGCTGGAATATTTGCGACTGTGGTTGCTCATTCTGCTCCCCTTTATGGATTGCATAAGTCTTATTCCAGTCTAGTCGGCTTCAATTTATTGCGGCGAGGCGCAACCGCGTTGCCAGTTTTCAACCGGCATGAAAAAGGCAGCCCGCAGGCTGCCTTTGATATGGGTGACTGAACCGAAGATCAGATATCCAGGTTGGCCACCTTGAGGGCGTTGGTCTCGATAAAGTCGCGGCGCGGCTCTACGTGATCACCCATCAGGGTGGAGAACAGCTGATCGGCGGCCACCGCATCTTCAATGGTCACCCGCAGCATGCGGCGGGTGCCCGGATCCATGGTGGTTTCCCACAGCTGATCCGGGTTCATCTCGCCCAGCCCTTTGTAGCGCTGCACATAGAGACCGCGCTTGCTCTCGTTCATCAGCCAGTCCAGGGCCTCGGCAAAGCTGTCTACGGCCTTGGTCTTCTCGCCGCGCTTGACGTAACCGCCCTCCTCGATCAGGTTGGCGATGCCCTTGCCCAGATCCACTATGCTGCGGTATTCGCCGGAGGCGAAGAAGTCGTAGCTGATGGGGAATTCCCGCTCCATGCCGTGCTGACGTACCTTGACCCGCGGCAGGTGGCAGTTGCGCTCTTCCGAGAACACCGCATCCAGCAGGTACTGGGTGCCGTTGGTGTTGCTGTCTTCCAGCGATTCATTGATGGCCGCCAGCCAGGCGTTCACCCGGGCTTCATCGGTCAGGGCTTCCAGGCTCAGCTCGGGCTGATATATCAGCTCATTGAGCACCACTTCCGGCGCCCGGCGGGACAGCCGCGCGATCAGCTCCTGCACCTTGCGGTAGTCGTTGACCAGCTTTTCCAGCTGCTCACCGCCGATGGCCGGGGCCGACTCGTTCACATGCAGGGTGGCACCGTCCAGGGCCAGGCTGGTCTGGTACTGCAGCATGGCGGGCTCGTCCTTCAGGTACTGCTCCTGCTTGCCCTTTTTCACCTTGTACAGCGGCGGCTGGGCGATATAGACGTAGCCGCGTTCGATGATCTCCGGCATCTGCCGGTAGAAGAAGGTCAGCAGCAGGGTACGAATGTGGGCACCGTCCACGTCCGCATCGGTCATGATGATGATGTGGTGGTAACGCATTTTGTCAGGGTTGTACTCGTCCCGGCCGATGCCGCAGCCCAGGGCGGTGATCAGGGTCGCCACTTCCTGAGACGACAGCATCTTGTCGAAGCGGGCCTTTTCCACGTTCAGGATTTTACCCTTGAGCGGCAGAATGGCCTGATATTTACGGTTACGCCCCTGCTTGGCGGAGCCACCCGCCGAGTCACCTTCCACGATGTAGAGTTCGGACAGCGCCGGGTCTTTTTCCTGACAGTCGGCCAGTTTGCCGGGCAGGCCGGCCAGATCCAGGGCGCCCTTGCGCCGGGTCATTTCCCGGGCCTTACGCGCCGCTTCCCGCGCCCGGGCCGCGTCGATGATCTTGTTGACCACGATTTTGGCATCGTTGGGGTTTTCCAGCAGGAATTCCTGCAGCCGCTCGGCCATGGTCTGCTCCACCGCGGTTTTCACCTCGGAGGACACCAGCTTGTCCTTGGTCTGGGACGAGAACTTTGGATCCGGCACCTTGACCGAAATCACCGCGGTCAGGCCTTCCCGGGCGTCGTCACCGGAGGCGGAGGTCTTGGCCTTCTTGCTGAACCCTTCCTTGTCCATGTAGCCGTTCAGGGTACGAGTCAGGGCCGCACGGAAACCGGCCAGGTGGGTACCGCCGTCCCGCTGGGGTATGTTGTTGGTGAAACAGAAGATGTTCTCCTGGTAGGAGTCGTTCCACTGCATGGACACCTCCACCGCAATGCCATCTTCCCGCTCGGTGGAAAAATGAAAGGCCTTGGGATGGATGGGGGTCTTGTTGCGGTTCAGGTATTCCACAAAGGCCTGAATGCCGCCTTCATACTGGAAGTGCACTTCCTTGCCGTCGCGCTCATCCAGCAGCTTGATGGACACGCCGGAGTTGAGGAAGGACAGCTCCCGCAGGCGCTTGGCCAGAATGTCGTAGTGGAAGTTGGTGTCGGTAAAGGTTTCATGGCTGGGCCAGAAGCGGATCTGGGTGCCGGAGCGGCTGGTATCGCCCACGGCGGTGAGCGGCGCCTGGGGCTCACCGTGACGGTAGGTCTGCTCGTGCACCTTGCCGCTGCGCCAGATGGTGAGTTGCAGCTTTTCCGACAGGGCGTTGACCACCGACACCCCCACCCCGTGCAGACCGCCGGAGACCTTGTAGGAGTTGTCGTCGAACTTGCCGCCGGCGTGCAGCACGGTCAGGATCACCTCGGCAGCGGAGCGGCCTTCCTCTTCGTGAATGTCCACCGGAATGCCCCGGCCGTCATCGGACACGGACACCGAGCCGTCGGCGTGAATGGTGACCACGATGTCTTTACAGTGGCCGGCCAGGGCCTCGTCGATCGAGTTGTCCACCACCTCAAACACCATGTGGTGCAGGCCTGTGCCATCATCCGTGTCGCCGATATACATGCCCGGACGCTTGCGGACCGCATCCAGACCTTTCAATACCTTGATACTCGAAGAGTCGTAAGTGTGTTCACTCATTGGCTTGCTTGCACTCCTGGGTTTCGGTGATTTCACCCTGTTTCACGTGAAACAGCTTACTGTCATCCCGTGTGATCATGTCACCGAGCTGGTTAATGTCGATGGCGGAGATAAACACCTGGGCCTGCAGCTCTTTCAGCCGCCCGGCCAGTAATCCCCGCTTGTGTTGGTCCAGCTCGGACGCAAAGTCGTCGATCAAAAAAATACAGTCCTGACCGGACTGCTGCTTTAAATACAGCCCCTGGGCCAGTCGCATGGCGCACACCAGCAACTTGAGCTGGCCCCGCGACAGCAAATCCTGCACCGGCATGCCCCGGGCCTTTATTCTTATCTCGGCCTTGTGTGGCCCGGCCTGGGTATAACCCAGACCGGCGTCCCGCTCAACGCCCTGCTCCAGTACCGTGGCCAGGCCGGTCTGCCGGTCCCAGCCGCGAAAAAAGTCAAAGCCGAATTCAAACTCCGGCAAAAAGTCGGCGGCAATGGCGGCGATCACCGGCGCAATGGCATCGGCATACTCCTGCCGGTAGGCACTCAGCGCCTCGCCCGCCGTCACCAGTTGTGGATCCCAGTAGCCCAGCTCCCGGTAAGGACGCTGTTGCCGCAGCAGGGCGTTGCGCTGCTTGAGCAGACGCCGGTAACGCCCCCAGGCGGCAAAAAAATCCGGGCTGGAATAAAACAGTCCCCAGTCCAGATAGGCCCGCCTGAGCTTGGGTCCGCCGGTCAGCAGATTATACCCTTCCGGATGGATCAACTGAATGGGCAGAATATGGGCCAGATCCGCCAGCCGTTCCGCCGCCCGGCCCGCCACCTTCAGCCGAGTGTCACCCCCCCGGGTTTTGGACAGCCCCACCGGCAGGCCTTCCTCGCCGTCACGCTGCACCCGGGCAAACAGGGTAAAGGCCTGCTCGCCCTGCTGGATCACCCGGCCGGTAAGATGGGTACGAAAGGAGCGGCCAACGCCGAGATAGTGAATGGCTTCCAGAATGCTGGTCTTGCCGCTGCCGTTGGGCCCGACCAGCACATTGATGCCCGAGGCCGGCACCAGCCGGCCATGGCGAATATTGCGGAAATCCTTGAGCTGAAGGTTGAGCAGGGCCATGTTACAGCCGCATGGGCATCACCACGTAGAGGGCATCGCCGTTGTCCTGGGCCTCGATCAGGCCACTGCTGCTGGCATCCTTCAGGCTGATCTTCACCTGCTCCGACTTGAGGGTACCGAGCACGTCGAGCACATAGGAGACGTTAAAGCCAATCTCCAGGTCGCTGCCCTCGTAGTGCACATCCAGCACCTCTTCCGCTTCTTCCTGCTCCGGGTTGTTGGCGGTGATCTTCAGGGTCTGATCCTGCAGGTTGAGGCGCACGCCGCGAAACTTCTCGTTGGACAGAATGGCCGCCCGCGTAAAGGCCTGCTTCAGCCCTTCCCGATCGCAAATCAGGGTCTTGTCGCTCTCCCGGGGCAGCACCCGGCGGTAGTCCGGGAAACGGCCGTCCACCAGCTTGGAGGTAAAGATAAACCCTTGAGTCACGGCGCGCAGGTTGTTCTTGCCCACCTGCAGACGCACGTCCTGATCCTCGTGCTCCAGCAGCTTGGCCAGCTCCAGCACCCCCTTGCGCGGCACAATCACCTGCTGGGCCGGCAGCGCCTGCTCCAGCTCGCGCTGACAGGTGGCCAGGCGGTGACCGTCGGTGGCCACGGTACGCAGGCTGGAGCCGTCGGTCTCAAACAGCATGCCATTGAGGTAGTAACGCACATCCTGAATGGCCATGGAGAACTGGGTGGCTTCGATCAGCTTCTTCAGTGCCAGCTGATTGATGTCGAACTCCAGCTCCGATGACCATTCCTCGATATTGGGAAAGTCTTCCGCCGGCAGGGTGGACAGGTTAAAGCGGCTGCGACCGGAGCGCAGCAGCAGGCGATCACCTTCCTGGCTGAAGGTCAGTTCGGCACCGTCGGGCAGGCCACGACAGATATCCAGCAACTTGCGCGCCGGCACCGTCGTGCGGCCGGCGGTCACCGCCCCGTCCAGCGGCACCCGGGCCACCATTTCCACCTCGGTATCGGTGCCGGTCATCGACAGGGCATCGTCGCCGACGCTCAGCAGAATATTGTTGAGGATCGGCAGGTTGGGCCGGCCTCCCAGGGCACTGGATACCAGTTGCAGGGGGCGCAACAGGGCTTCGCGGCTGATGGTAAACTGCATGGGGCTCTCCGATCAGGAAGACAGGGTTCGAATCAGGTTGGAATAATCTTCCTTTATATCATGACTCTCTTCCCGCAGCTGGCCAATTTTGCGACAGGCGTGCAGCACCGTGGTGTGATCCCGGCCGCCAAAGGCGTCACCGATTTCCGGCAGGGAATGGTTGGTCAGCTCCTTGGCCAGGGCCATGGCCAGCTGGCGGGGTCGGGCCACGGAGCGGGAGCGGCGCTTGGACAGCAGGTCCGCCACCTTGATCTTGTAGTACTCGGCCACCGTCTTCTGAATGTTGTCGATGGTCACCAGCTTTTCCTGCAACGCCAGCAGATCCCTGAGCGCCTCGCGCACAAAGTCAATATTGATGGAGCGGCCGGTAAAGTTGGCGTTGGCAATCACCCGGTTCAGCGCCCCTTCCAGCTCGCGCACGTTGGAACGCAGCCGCTTGGCAATAAAGAAGGCCACTTCGTCGGGCAGGTGGATCTTGTTTTCGGCGGCCTTGCGCATCAGGATCGCCACTCGGGTTTCCAGCTCGGGGGGCTCGATCGCCACCGTGAGGCCCCAGCCAAAGCGAGACTTGAGCCGGTCCTCCACCCCGTCGATCTCCTTGGGATAACGATCCGAGGTCAGAATGATCTGCTGGTTGCCTTCGAGCAGGGCGTTGAAGGTGTGGAAAAACTCCTCCTGGGAGCGTTCCTTGTTGGCGAAGAACTGAATGTCGTCGATCAGCAGGGCGTCCACGCTGCGGTAGTAGCGCTTGAACTCCTCGATGGCGTTATTTTGCAGCGCCTTGACCATGTCCTGCACAAAGCGCTCGGAATGCATGTAGATCACTCGGGCATCGGCCTTGCGCTCGCGAATGCCGTTGCCCACCGCGTGCAGCAGGTGGGTCTTGCCCAGGCCGGTACCACCGTAAAGAAACAGCGGGTTGTAGGCGCCGCCCGGGTTGTCGGCCACCTGGCGGGCGGCGGCCCGGGCAAGCTGGTTCGACTTACCTTCAACGAAGTTGTCAAAGGTATAGTTGGTGTTCATGTTGCTCTTGTGATTGATCCTGGGCTTGTCGTCCGCCTGCTCGCTCCAGGACGGCACCAGCTGGGGCCGGGCCTGAGGCTTGCTGCTGCCATTGCCCTGACCGGCGCTGCTGGCCATCAGATTGACCTGGGCGCGCTTGTTGCCCACCTCAAACTTGAGCTGGGGGCACTGGTTGCCGCAAAACTCGCCCAGCAGGCCGTTAATGCGGATCAGGTATTTGTCCCGCACCCAGTCGAGCACAAAGCGGTTGGGGGCGAACAGGGTCAGGGTGTCGTCGCCCTGCTCCGCCTGCAGCGGCCGGATCCACATGCTGAATTCCGCGGAAGGCAATTCGTCCTGTAGCCGGGCAAGACACTGCTGCCAAAGCATAGCGCTCATTCGAACTCCTGAAACAAAAGGGATCAATCAAGGGGGGGATCATTCTACTTGCCAGCCCTGAGGATCTCTAGCCGGATCGCGCCGATCCTGAAAAATATGATCCTTGACTTCTGTGAGTAAATCACAACTTGATGCACAGGATCCTCGTTTTTATAAACAAGCTACGCACATTTTGTATACTGGGGGTGGCAACAAGGATCCCTGCCGGTCACGGGATCCTTACTAACAAGGTATTGATAATTATTATCACCTTGTGCCAAGGTATGGATCGCCCCTCCTGCGGGGGTTTCCGATAGTTCCATCATGACGATCAAGGAGTGCACGGTATGAACATTGTTAAGTCCCTGGCTGGCCTGGTGCTGTTGTCTGCGGCCCTGCCCGCCCTGGCCGATGAATGCAACCTGACCATTAATGGCAACGACGCCATGCAGTTTGATCAGCAGGAGCTGAGCGTCCCCGCCAGCTGCAAAGAAGTGACCCTGACCCTGAACCACACCGGTAATCTGGACAAACGCGTCATGGGCCATAACTGGGTACTGAGCGAAACCGCCCACATGCAGCCCATCGCCACTGCCGGCATCAATGCCGGTGCCGACAACGACTATCTCGACACCAGTGACGAACGCATTATCGCTCACACTGACCTGATCGGCGGCGGCGAAAGCAGCACCATCACCTTCAGCACCGAGGGCATGACCGCCGGAGGCGACTACAGCTATTTCTGCTCTTTCCCCGGCCATATTGGCGTGATGAAGGGCAAGTTCGTGATCACCGAGTAAACCTCGCTGCACGACTCGCGTTACCCATGCCGGCGCCACCGCCGGCATTTTTATTTGTTTCGCCCTTTCCCCTGCCAGAGCCAGCGTTCGCTGCCTCATCTCATGCTTTGGGATCATATCCTCATGATCATATGTCATTTGAGCCATAAGGGCTGACTCTGCACACTGACAGCGAATGTTGAAATAGCTGATCATTTTCCAATCGATTCGGCCCTGTTTACAACAGAATCAACTGGATATGCAGTATCCCGTCATGGAGTGATTCTTTATGTTACTGACCAATATACGGCCGCTGGTGTTCTGGCCAACCTTTTTGTTGCTACTCGGTGCCCTGGTTGCCAGCTACCTGGATCTGGAAACCTTTCTCGCCACCACCAAGTCGCTGAACGGTGCCATTCTCGATAACTTTTCCTGGTTGTTCAGCCTGGGCAGCCTCTACCTGCTGGTGCTGGCGGTGGTGGTCTACTGCTCGCCCCTGGGCCGTATTCGCATCGGCGGCGATCGGGCAGAGCCGCTGCTGAGCCGCTGGCGCTGGTTTTCCATTACCCTGTGCACCACCCTGGCGGTGGGCGTGCTGTTCTGGACCACCGCCGAGCCCCTTTATCATCTGTTTGGCCCACCCGAGAGCAGCGGCCTGGCGGCCGGCTCGCCCGAGGCGGCGCGCTTTGCCATGGCCACCATGTTTTTGCACTGGTCCTTTACCCCCTATGCCATTTACACCATTCCTTCCCTGGTGTTTGCCCTGGCCTTTTATAACCAGCGCAAGCGCTTTTCCATCGGCAGTATGCTGGAGCCGGTGCTGGGCCCGGGCCTGACCCGCCGTTTCGGCAGCCTGATCGATGCCATCGCCCTCTACGCCCTGGTGGCCGGCATGGCCTCGTCCCTGGGTACCGGTGCCCTCACCCTGGCCGGCGGCGCCGGCCAATATCTGGGCGGCGACACCAGCCCGCTGCGCCTGGGCGTGATCATTGCACTGATCGTGGCCACCTTTGTGTTCTCCGCCGCCAGCGGCCTGAAGAAAGGCATTGCCCGCATGTCGGCGCTCAACGCCTGGCTGCTGCTGTTCCTCGGGGTGTTTATGGCCTGCCTGGGCCCCAGCGCCTTTATGGTCGCCCTGGGCACCGAGTCCCTGGGCCTGTATCTGGACACCTTCTTCTCCCGCAGCCTGTTTACCGGCGCCGCCGCCAATGATGCCTGGCCCCAGTGGTGGAGCATCTTCTACTGGGCGGTGTGGTTCGCCTGGGCCCCGGTCACCGCATTGTTCCTGGGCAAAATCGCCCGGGGTTACACGGTGCGGGAATTTATTCGCATCAATCTGGTGTATCCGGCGCTGTTCGCCATCGTCTGGATCTGCATCTTCTCCGGCACCGCCCTCTACCTGGATCTGCAGCAGGCCGCCGGTCTTAACGAGGTGCTCAACAGCCAGGGCGTGGAGCATGTGCTGTACCACATTTTTGAGCAACTGCCGGGCAGCCCGCTGATGATAGCGCTGCTGCTGTTTATCGCCTTTGTTTCCTACGTGACCGCCGCCGATTCCAACACCGATGCCATCGGCGGCCTGTGCACACAGGGACTGACCGCCGACAGCGATCTCAACAGCGGCCTGGGCATCAAGGTGCTCTGGGGCACGGTGATCGGCACCGTGTCCTGGGTGATGGTGTCCTTTGTGGGCATCGACGGCATCAAGATGCTGTCCAACCTGGGCGGCTTGCCCGCCATGTTCATCATACTGCTGGCCAGCGGCTCACTCTGGCACTGGCTGTCCAACCCGGCATTGGTGACTGCCGCCGCGCACCCCACCGGCGCCATTCATTCATCCACCATCGAAGGAATTCCGGCAAATGCACATCAGGCATGAATTTCCCTATCGCGTACGCGAAATAGAGCACACCCTGATCCCGTTGAAAGACGGCACCCGACTGGCGGCCCGCATCTGGCTGCCGGAAGACGCGGAGCAAAACCCGGTGCCCGCCATTCTGGAGTACCTGCCCTATCGCAAGCTCGACGGCACCGCGGTGCGCGACGCCCTCACCCACCCCTACCTGGCGGGTCATGGCTATGCCTGCGTGCGGGTGGACATTCGCGGCAACGGCGAGTCCGACGGCCTGATGCTGGATGAATACCTCCAGCAGGAGCAGGACGACGCCCTGGAGGTGATCGACTGGATCAGCCGCCAGCCCTGGTGCAGCGGAAAGCTGGGCATGATGGGCATCTCCTGGGGCGGCTTTAACAGCCTGCAGCTGGCGGCGCGCCGACCCGCGCCGCTGAAGGCTATCATCACCCTCTGCTCCACCGACGACCGCTACGCCGACGACGTGCACTTCAAGGGCGGCAACCTGCTGCTGGAGAACCTGGGCTGGGCCGCCACCATGCTGAGCTTTTCCGCCGCCGTGCCCGACCCCCGGCTGGTGGGGGACGACTGGCTGGACCGCTGGAAATACCGGCTTGAGAACATGCCGCTGCTGGCCCATCCCTGGGTGGAGCACGGCACTCGGGACGGCTACTGGCAACACGGCTCCATTTGCGAGAACTATGCCGACATTGAGGCGGCGGTCTACTGCATCGGCGGCTGGGGGGATGCCTACCGCAATACCCCGGTGCGCATGATGGAACACCTGACCTGCCCGAAAAAGGCGCTGATCGGCCCCTGGATCCACAAGTATCCCCACTTCGCCATTCCCGATCCGGCCATCGGCTTTTTGCAGGAAGCCCTGCGCTGGTGGGATCACTGGCTCAAGGACATCGACACCGGCATCATGGACGAGCCCGAGTGCACCTTCTACCTGCAGGAGCCGCAGCCACCGGTGGCCATGAGCGCCCACCGCGCCGGTGACTGGGTGCAGACCGACGCCTGGCCCGCCCGGGAGGTCAACACCAAAACCTTCAGCCTGGCCGATGGCGGCCTGTGCGAGGGTGAGCACTCGCTGACCGAGGCCGCCTCCATCTGCTCGCCGCTGACCACGGGGGTGCACGGCGGCGAATACTGCGCCATCTGGTTCGGCCCGGATTTTCCCACCGATCAACGCCGGGACGACGCCCAGTCGCTGTGCTTTGACAGCGCCCCCTTGCGCGAGCCCCTGTCGCTGCTGGGCAACCCCAGGGTGCGCCTGACCGGTGCGGTGGATCAGGACTGTGGCCAGGTCACGGTACGCCTGAGCGATGTCGCCCCCGACGGCCGCGCCACCCTGGTCAGCTACGGCACCCTCAACCTGAGCCTGCGCCACGACCGCGCCCAATACACGCCGCCGGTGCCGGGCGAGAACATGGCCTTTGAAGTGGTGCTCGATAACATGGGCTACAAGGTACCCGCCGGCCACCGGCTGCGGGTCGCCATTGCCACCGCGCATTTCCCACTGCTGTGGCCCAGCCGCAAGCTGACCACCCTGACCCTGGCCCCCGGCACCCAGCAGTTGCTGTTGCCGGTGTTTGAGGGCGAGCCCATCGACAACCCGTTCCAGCCGCCCGAGTCGGCACCGCCGGTGAACATGGACTATCTGCGCGAGCCCGCCCCCAAACGCACCATCACCGAAGACGTGGCCAGCGGCGAGGTGTGCCTGCGGGTGGATGACGACATGGGCACCTACCGCTTTCTCGACCACGGCTTCTGGGTGGAGCAAAAGGCCACCGAAGAGTACCGCGCCCGGCCTTACGATCCCGATGCCACCCGGGCCGACATTGAGTGGCTGTACCGGGCCGGCCGGGATGACTGGCAGGTAAGGGTGGAAAGCCGGCTCAGCATGACGGGGGACGAGCACTACTACTATCTGAGTGCCCGCCAGCAGGCCTGGCTCAACGACGAGCCCGTGAACGACAAACACTGGGACTATCGCATTCCGCGCCGGGCCCAGTAGCCATCACCGGCCGACGGGGGTAGAGTAGTGACTGTATTTGACAGCCTTGCCCGCACCGCCATGTCTCAACGGATCTCGCCACTGCCGCCCCTCAACTGCCTGCAGGCCTTTGAGGCGGCGGCCCGCCGCCGCAGCTTTACCCAGGCCGCCGCCGAACTCAATCTGACCCAGAGCGCCATCAGCAGGCAGATCAAACGGCTGGAGGAATGTCTGGGCCGGCCGCTGTTCATGCGCGACGCACTGGGGGTGGCGCTGACCCCGGCGGGCGAGCGTTATTTCGAGCTGGTGCAGGGCCTGCTGCGGGAACTGGCCAGCGGCACCGCCGAGCTCACCCGGCGCCAGGGCAGCCTGCAGCTGACCCTGGCCTCCAGCCCCACCGTGGCCTCCATGTGGCTGACCCGCCGGCTGCCCGAGCTGAAGCGGGCATGCCCGCAGCTGGACATTCGCATTCTCACCGCCGAAGACCCCCGCCGGCTCGATCCCAGCGAGTTCGATCTGGCGCTCTATTACCTGCTGCCCGGAGAGCGGGAACCGGAAGGGGTACGCATTCGACCGGTGTTTGGCCCGGAGCGGGTCGTCGCCCTGTGCAGCGCCGCCTACCTGCAACAACACGGCCCCATTGCCGGGCCAGGACAAATGCTGGCACGGCACACCCTGCTGGAGCTGGAAGATCACTACCACGACTGGCTCACCTGGCGGGACTGGTTTGCCGGCATTGAACAGCCCTGGCACACGCCGGCCCACACCCTCAAGGCCAACAGCTACCTGCTGCTGATGCAGGCGGCCCTGGCCGGCCAGGGTATCATTCTGGGCTGGGAGCGGCTGTTGCAGCCCTACCTGCAGGAAGGCGCCCTGGTGCAGGCCCTGCCCGACAGCATGGCCAGCCGGGGCTATCTGTGCCTGCTCGAGCCCAGCCATCGTCATGTTTCGGTGGCCGCCCGCCAGTTTATGCACTGGTTGCTGCCGGAGTAAGCCCTCACCTTTTCGGCAAGCTCAGCATCTCTGGCCACCGTGGCCGACCGGGCCCTTTTCCGCTCAAAAGCCTGTAAAATGCTGGCCTCATCACCCCGGCTGGTATAAAAAGGCCCCCGTCATTTATGCTGTAGTGATGCCGGGCGCTGTTACTTTCGTCCGGATTCATAATAAGGAGAGTTATCATGTTCGCATCCCTTCGCCGCCTGGGCGCCGCCCTGGCCCTGTCCGCCACCCTTATCGCTCCCGCCATGGCCGCCGATCCGGTCAAGGTGGGCATGTCCGGCCGCTATTTCCCCTTTACCTTCGTCAAGCAGGACGAGCTGCAGGGCTTTGAAGTGGACGTATGGAACGAGATTGGCAAACGCATCGGGCGGGACGTGGAGTTTGTTACCACCAACTTCTCCGGCCTGTTCGGCATGCTTGACACCGGCCGCATCGACACCATTTCCAACCAGATCACCATTACCCCGGAGCGGCTGGAAAAGTACGACTTCGCAGACCCGTACGTGTATGACGGCGCGCAGATCGTGGTGCGGCAGGGCAACGACAGCATTCAGGGTCTGGAGGATCTCAAGGGCAAGAAGGTGGCGGTCAACCTGGGCTCCAACTTCGAACAGCTGATGCGCAAGCACGACACCAACAACGAAATCAATATCATCACCTACGAGACCAACCTGGAGCAGGACGTGGCCCTGGGTCGGATTGATGCCTTTGTGATGGACAGAGTCGGTTCCGCTCAGCTGATCAACGAGGCAGGCCTGCCCCTGCAACTGGCCGGCAAGCCCTTTGAAACCATGGAAAACGCCTTTCCCTTCGTGAAGTCGCCCGAGCAGCAGGCGCTGCTGGCCGAGGTGAACCAGGCGCTGGCCGAGATGCGTGCCGACGGCACCCTCAAGGCCATTTCCGAGAAATGGCTGAACGCCGACATCACCAGTAACTAAGCATGCAGTTCGATCTCGACTACACCCTGGCGCTGTTTCCCATCCTGTTCAGGTATCTGGGCACCACCATGGAAATGGCGCTGCTGGGCTTTGTCTTCGCGCTGATCATCGCCGGCACCCTGGCGGTGATCAGAACCTTTGAGCTGCCGGGGCTGAATGCCCTGGCCCGGCTGTTTATCTCGTTTTTCCGCGGCACGCCCCTGCTGGTGCAGCTGTTTTTGCTGTATTACGGCCTGCCCCAGATTTTTCCGATATTCATTGGCATGAACGCCTTTACCGCCGCGGTGATCGGCCTGACCCTGCACTTCGCCGCCTACATGGCCGAGTCGATCCGCGCCGCCATCATGGGCATTCACAAAAGCCAGATGGAAGCGGCCATGAGCATCGGCATGACCCGGGGCCAGGCGATGAAGCGCATTATCCTGCCCCAGGCGGCGCGCATCGCCACGCCTTCGCTGATGAACTACTTCATCGACATGATCAAGAGCACGTCACTGGCCTTTACCCTGGGGGTGGCCGAGATCATGGCGTCGGCCCAGAAGGAAGCCTCAAGCAGCTTCAAGTTCTTTGAGTCCTTCATCGCCGTGGCGCTGATCTACTGGGCGGTGGTGGTGTTCTTTACCCACCTGCAGGGCCGGCTGGAGCGCCGCCTGAATGCGGCTTACTGACCGAGGCAACATGATCAAGTTACGCAATCTGACCAAGGTCTATCACGGCCAGACGGTACTGAACGACATCAGCCTGGACATCGGCAAGGGCGAAATTGTGGTGATCCTGGGGCCCTCGGGCACCGGCAAATCCACCCTGCTGCGCTGCCTCAACCTGCTGGAAACCCCCGAGGCCGGCAGCCTGGAGATAGACGGCTTTGCCATTGACTTGGCGAAACACAGCGGCAAGCAGGCCATTGAGCTGCGTAAGCGCACTTCCTTCGTGTTCCAGAACTATGCCCTGTTCGCCAACAAGACCGCCCTCGACAACATCGCCGAGGGGCTGATCACCGTATGGAAGAAGCCCAAAACCGAGGCCCGGGCGGAAGCGCGGCGCATTCTGGGTGACATCGGCCTGGCCGACAAGGCCGGCGCCTATCCCTCGTCGCTGTCCGGCGGCCAGCAGCAGCGGGTGGGCATCGGCCGGGCCATGGCCAGCCACGCCAATGTCATGCTGTTTGACGAGCCCACCTCGGCATTGGATCCGGAATGGGTAGACGAAGTGCTGGGGCTGATGAAAAAGCTGGCCCTGGCGCACCAGACCATGGTGGTGGTGACCCACGAAATCGGCTTTGCCCGGGACGTGGCCGACCGGGTGATCTTTATGGATGGCGGCCGCATCGTGGAGCAGGGCCCGCCCAGTGAGCTGCTCACCAACCCGCAGGATCCGCGCACCCGCGCCTTTTTGCGCAAGGTGCTGCCCGCCAGCTGACACGGCAACGGCTGGTGGTTGCCAACGCGGCTGGCGTGAGTATAATGCCAGCCCCGCGATCCTTTCGGATCCGGGATCGATCCGGTCGGCTCTGCATGCAACGCCATCGGCTCGGTATTCATGCCATGTCGATTGACGACACGCACTTAACTGTTTAGAATTCGGCCTCTTTTATGGGTCGTCTCGGTGAGTGCACGGCATTTCGCCATGGCGGTCAAACTGTACAGTTAACTGAAGCGGTAATAACAATGAAACGCACTTTTCAACCTTCAAATCTGAAGCGCAAGCGCAGCCACGGTTTCCGTGCCCGCATGGCCACCAAAAACGGTCGCAAGGTACTGGCTGCCCGCCGCGCCAAAGGTCGTGCCCGTCTGAGCGCCTAATGGCCCGGCATGCCTTTTCACGGGAGTTACGTCTGTTAACTCCCGCTCAATTCAAAAACGTCTTCGACAACCCCGTCAGAGCCGCCTCCCCCCACCTTACCCTGCTGGCCAAACCCAATGGTCTGGAACATCCCCGACTCGGTCTTGCCGTGCCCAAAAAGGCGCTCAAGCGTGCCGTGTGGCGTAACCGGGTAAAGCGGGTAGCACGCGAATCCTTTCGTCTTCGGCAACACAAGCTGCCTTCGGTCGATATCGTGGTGATCGCCAAGAAAGGGATCGGAGACGTGCCCAACGACGAATTGTTCGAGCTGCTGGAAAGGCTATGGCGCACCCTCTCTCGCCGCTGCAAAGACTCGGCATAGGGCTGGTCAGGCTCTATCAGCTGGTTCTCAGTCCCCTGCTCGGCCCCAGGTGCCGCTTTACTCCCACCTGCTCTCAATACGCCATTGAAGCCATTCAGCTCCACGGTTTTGCAAAAGGCGGTTGGTTAACCATCAAACGTCTATTAAAATGCCACCCTTTAGGTCCAAGCGGCCACGATCCGGTCCCGACAAAGCGAAGAAACTGACACTATGGAATCCCAACGCAACATACTTGTTATTGCGCTGCTGCTGGTGAGCTTTCTCATCTGGCAACAGTGGCAGACGGATAAGGCGCCCCAGCCAGAGACGGCGCAGCAAAGCACCCAGACTAGCCCGGGCGATGACAGCTTTATTCCCGAGTCGGACCAGGCCGGCGGTGAAGTACCTGCCGAGGCCCCCGTGGCGGCCAGCCGCCAGCTGGTGACCATTGCCTCCGACACCCTGGAGCTGACCATCGACACCCAGGGTGGCGATATCGTCCGCGCCGCGCTGCTGGAGCATGACGACGAGCTCAACTCCGACGACAAGTTCGTGCTGCTGAGCAATGGCGCCAACTTCGTCAACGTGGCCCAGAGCGGGCTTATCGGTCGTGACGGCCCCGACGGCCAAGCCGATGGCCGCCCGGTCTACCAGACCGAGCAGCGTGAATACCGTCTGGCCGAAGGCCAGGACAGCCTGAGCGTGCCGCTGACCTTCACCAACGCCGAAGGTGTCACTTTCACCAAAACCTTTACTCTGGAGCGCGGCCGCTACGTGGTGGGTGTCAACTACGACATCAACAACCAAAGCGACCAGCCGGTGCAGACCCAGCTCTACGCCCAGCTCAAGCAGAGCGAGACCAAGCCCGGTGACGATGGCGGCAGCATGCTGATGGCCTCCGCCTACCGCGGCCCGGCCTACTCCACCAGCGAGACCCGCTACAGCAAGTACGACTTCAAGGATGTGCGTGAAGCCAACCTCAACCAGACCACCGAAGGCGGCTGGGTCGGCATGCTGCAGCACTACTTTGTGTCCGCCTGGGTGGCCCCGGAAAATGGCGAGAACCAGCTTTACACCCGCTTCCTGAACAACCAGGGCCAGGCCATCATCGGCTTCAAGGCGCCGGTTGCCACGGTCGCGCCGGGCGCCGAGCAGAGCCTGTCTGCCAAGCTGTGGCTGGGTCCCAAGCTGCAGGATGAAATGGCCGTGGTGGCTCCCAACCTGGATCTGACCGTGGACTACGGCTGGCTGTGGTTCATTGCCCAGCCGCTGTTCAAGCTGTTGCAGTTCCTGCAGAGCTTTGCTGTTAACTGGGGTCTGGCCATTATCCTCACCACCTTCGTGGTGCGCGCCATCATGTACCCGCTGACCAAGGCCCAGTACACCTCCATGGCCAAGATGCGCATGCTGCAGCCCAAGCTGGTGGCCCTGCGCGAGCGCTACGGCGACGACCGCCAGAAGATGTCCCAGGGCATGATGGAGCTGTACAAGAAGGAAAAGGTCAACCCGCTCGGCGGCTGTCTGCCCATCCTCATTCAGATGCCCATCTTTATCTCCCTGTACTGGGTGCTGATGGAATCCGTTGAGCTGCGCCACGCCCCCTTCATGCTGTGGATTGACGATCTGTCGGTGCGCGATCCCTACTTCGTGCTGCCCATTCTGATGGGGGCCAGCATGTACGTGATCCAGAAGATGAGCCCGACCACCATCACCGATCCGATGCAGCAGAAGGTGATGCAGTTCATGCCCATCATCTTTACCTTCTTCTTCCTGTGGTTCCCCGCCGGCCTGACCCTGTACTGGCTGGTGAGCAACGTGGTCACCATCTCCCAGCAGTGGTATATCTTCCGCCAGCTGGAGAAGAAGGGCCTGCACAGCAAGGCCACGTCCTGAGGCCACTGGCCTGAGCGGCGTTAACGCAATACACTGGGCGGCCTGAGGGCCGCCTTTTTTATTGAGCGGGCATCACCGCCATACTGAACCGAACAGCGTACATTCCGGAGTAACAGAACCCATGCCCAACGACACCATCGTCGCTCAGGCCACCGCCCCCGGACGCGGCGGCGTCGGCATTATTCGCGTCTCGGGCCCCCAGGCCGAGGCCGTGGCTCAAGCCGTGCTCGGCCGCGTGCCCCAAGTACGTTATGCCGACTACCTGCCGTTCAAAGATGAGCAGGGCACCGTGCTGGACCAGGGCATCGCCCTGCTGTTCAAGGGCCCCCACAGCTTCACCGGCGAAGACGTGCTCGAGCTCCAGGGCCACGGCGGCCCGGTGGTGCTGGACATGCTGGTGCGCCGCATTCTGGCCCTGCCCGGCCTGCGCCCGGCCCGGGCCGGCGAGTTCAGCGAGCGCGCCTTTCTCAACGACAAGCTGGATCTGGCCCAGGCCGAGGCCATTGCCGACTTGATTGAAGCCTCCAGCGAGCAGGCCGCCCGTTCGGCGCTGCAGTCGCTGCAGGGCGAGTTCTCCACCCGGGTACACGGCCTGGTGGAAGCGCTCACTCACCTGCGCATTTACGTGGAAGCGGCCATCGACTTTCCCGACGAGGAAGTGGACTTTCTGTCCGACGGCAAAATTGCCGGCGAGCTCTACGGCATCATGGACCGGCTCACCGAGGTACAGCGGGAAGCCCGCCAGGGCGCCATCATGCGCGAGGGCATGAAGGTGGTGATCGCCGGCCGGCCCAACGCCGGCAAATCCAGCCTGCTTAACGCCCTGGCCGGCAAGGAATCGGCCATCGTCACCGACATCGCCGGCACCACCCGGGACGTGCTGCGGGAATACATTCACCTGGACGGCATGCCCCTGCACATCATCGACACCGCCGGCCTGCGCGAGGCCAGCGACGCGGTGGAACGCATCGGCATCGAGCGGGCCTGGGCCGAAATAGAACAGGCCGACCGCATTCTGTTTATGGTGGACGGCACCACCACCCAGGCGCGGCACCCCAAGGACATCTGGCCCGACTTCGTTGACCGGCTGCCGACCCATATTGGCCTCACCGTGGTGCGCAACAAGGCGGATCTCACTGGCGAGCCGCTCATCGTCAGCAGCGATGGCGAACACCCCGTGTACCCTATCTCCGCCCGCACCGGCGAAGGGGTAGAAGCGCTCAAGGAGCACCTCAAGGCCTGCATGGGCTTTCAGGGCGGCGGCGAAGGCGGCTTCAGCGCCCGCCAGCGCCATCTGGATGCCCTGCACCACGCCGACCAGCACCTGATCATGGCCAGGGAACAACTGGAGGTGTACATGGCCGGCGAGCTGGTGGCGGAGGAGCTGCGCCTGGCCCAGGAGCAGCTCAGCCAGATCACCGGCGAGTTCACCTCCGACGATCTGCTGGGCCGGATTTTCTCGTCGTTCTGCATTGGGAAATAGAACACCCTTGCTGGCACGTTTATGAAGCGCGGGCAGCTTGCCCGCCATTTGTCACAACGCGGCAACCAGGAGGGCGTCACTATCTCCATTAAGGATGAGCTCAACGCAATCGACACTCGGCTGGCAGAACTGGAACGTGAAAAGGCAGCCCTGCTGGCCCAAGCACTGGATTTTAGACTGTTCAATAAGGCCATGGAACGGCCCCGGTTTGTCCCGTCGGAACAGAGATCACCGCTGTAAATCTACCCGCCATAACCCATAATGACAAAATTAACGGCTTTAGCGTGTAATAGTATTTTTACCCGCTATAAAGTGTAAATTTTGATATACCTGCTATAGAGTGTAATGTAACGGTATCAGCTCTTCCAGGTAGCCCAGCCATGAAAATCACTAGTGCCCATCAGCTCAGCGCTTACATGAAAGATGTCAGGCTCACCCAGAAGCTTTCCCAGGGTAAGGTGGCCGGCAAAGTGGGGATCCGGCAGGACACGGTTTCCAACTTTGAACTGCACCCGGATACCACCAAACTGGAGACCTTATTCAAGATCCTGTCGGCATTGGAGCTGGAGCTGACGGTTCAGCCACGAAATACCACTGGCGCAGACGCAGGTAACAATGCATCTGCAGGCTGGAAGGAAGAGTGGTAATGGCAGCGCTGGATGTCTACATGAACGGTTACCGGGTGGGCGTTTTCACCCGAACCGGCTCAGGTGCCCATCACTTCAAATACAACGAGGCCTGGCTACGCTTGCCAGGAAGCCGTCCGATATCACTGTCCATGCCACTGCGTCATCAGACGTATCAAGGGAGTGAAGCATACAACTTCTTTGACAACCTGTTACCTGATACGCCTGACGTCAGGAACCGGATCCTTGCCAGATACCACGCAAACTCAACCCAACCTTTCGATTTGCTGTCCAAGGTCGGGGCCGACACTGTGGGTGCCCTGCAACTGTTGCCCCAAGGCATTCCCCCCGGCGATATTCGAAAAATGGAATACAAGGTGTTGTCCGACAAAGAGCTGGAAAAAGTGCTGACCGGCTATCAGGCGGGTGCTCCTCTGGGGATGATCGAGGAAGCAAAAGACTTTCGGATTTCCATCGCCGGTGCCCAGGAGAAAACGGCACTGCTGCTCCTGGGGGATAAATGGTGCCAGCCCCGTAATGCCACACCAACAACCCATATCATCAAGCTGCCTATCGGCAGGATAGAAAGCCACTCATACGCCATTGACCTGTCCGACAGTGTCGAAAACGAGTATCTCTGTACCTTGCTGGCACGAGAGTTTGGATTGCCGGTGCCCACCTGCTTCATGATGCAGGTGGGCAGCATCAAGGCTCTGGCTGTTGAGCGTTTTGACCGTAAATATGCATCGGATGGCAGCTGGCTTATGCGCTTGCCGCAGGAGGACTTTTGCCAGGTACTGAACGTCCCATCGGCACGGAAGTACGAGACTCATGGTGGACCAGGCATTGCAGAGATCATGTCCTACCTGCTGGGCTCGGCCAATGCCGAGCAAGACCGCTATCGGTTCATGAAAGCACAGGTATTGTTTTGGCTGCTGGCCGCAACAGATGGCCATGCCAAGAACTTTTCCGTGTTCATTGAGTCCGATGGCCGCTTTCGCCTGACCCCTTTCTACGACATTCTTTCCATGTACCCGGTGTTTGGTGGCAGAGGTCTTCATCCACGCGATGCCAAACTGGCCATGGGTCTCAAAGGTACGAAAGGCAGGAAGTACGGCATTGAGCAAATCTTTCCAAGACACTTCTTCCAGACAGCCAAAGCAGTAGGCTTTTCTCAGGAGGCTATGGCGACCATTCTGGCGGAAGTAGCAGGCTCGGTTGATACTGCCATCGACAAGGTCAGCAAGCAGTTGCCAAACGACTTCCCCGTTCACATTCGTGATTCAATACTGGAAGGGGTAAAAGCCAGATCTGCCCGGCTGACGCCCGGCAGAGATTGAACAACCGAGCATACCGGCAGGACTCATCGTTATGAGCAATCAATTCCAAAGGTTATATGTATTTAAGCTTTAAATAACCTTTACTTATACTCCCGAAACCACCATTTCGGGAGTCAAGGACATGATCGCGCGTTTATCCATCAAGACACTGCTTACCGCCTCGTTTGGCGCCATGCTGCTGGCGGTTCTGGCCTTCAGCTTTTATGTCTACCTGTCCATGCAGGGCATACAGCGGCAGATGGAAAGCATAGTAGAACGCAACATCAGCCTGCTGCAGACCATTTCCAACCTGCGTTACAGCACCGTCACCTACCGCCGTTTCGCCCTCGACTACGGCCTCACCACCGACCGGCGCGAGCACGCCGACATCCTGGCCAAGATCAACCACAACGATCAGCAGGTGGAGCGTTACCTGGAGGCCATGCAGCGCCAGGCCGACAGCCCCGAGGTGCGCGCCTTTATCGACGATTTCCGCCGCCGCATCACCGCCTACAAGGGCATGCAGGACGATTACATCGGGCTGATCGACGCGGGCAACATAGACGCGGCCCGGGTCAAGATGCTGACCGACATGCTGGCGCCCTTCGATGCCATCGTCGCCCTGCTCGGCGACACCCAGCGGCTGATCGCCGCCGAGGCGGAGGCCATCAAGGACAGGGAATCGGCGGTGATCGACCACATCAGCGTCATGGTGCTGGTGCTGTGCCTGCTGCTCGCCGCCTTTATGCTGACCATGGGCATCATCATTAACCGCCGGATCCGCCTGCCCCTGGCGCGGCTCAACGCCCAGATGGAAAAGGTGAAGAACGGCCGGCTCGGCGACCGGCTCGATCGCCGTCACTTCTCCCGGGATGAGCTGGGCAAGGCCGCCGGCGACTTTATCGACATGCAGGCCGGCATTCACGATCTGGTGCAGGAAATTTCCACCAGCCTCGACCGCCTGGGCGGCGCCACCGTACAACTGCGCCAGATGTCGGCCGAGTCTTCCGGCGCCCTGGATGACCAGCAGCAGGAAATCGCCCGTATCGCCGACGCCATGCACCAGCTCGAAACCACCTTCCGCGACGTGGCGCTCAATACCCAGAATGCGGCCGGTGCGGCCCGCGAGGCGGCGGATCAAACCGAGCAGAGCAACCGGGTGGTGCTGCAGTCAACCCGCCAGGTGGAAATGGCCGCCCGGGAAATCGGCCAGGCCGGCGCCCTGGCACTGGCGCTGAAGCAGGACAGCGCCCGCATCGGCGTGGTGTCCCGGGTTATCAGCGACATTGCCGAGCAGACCAACCTGCTGGCGCTCAACGCCGCCATCGAGGCGGCCCGCGCCGGGGAGTCGGGCCGGGGCTTTGCGGTGGTGGCGGAGGAAGTGCGTAACCTGGCCCAGCGCACCCAGCAGTCGATCGCGGAGATCAACCAGACCATCAGCAGCCTGCAGCAGCAGGCACAAGCCGTGACCCAGGCCATGGACAACAGTCAGCAGATTATCGAGGGGGGAGTACAGGAAGCCCGCCACGCGGCGGACTCCATTCAGCAGATCAGCGAGGCGGTGGCGCGAATGACGGCGATGAACATGCAGATCGCCACCGCCACCGAGCAGCAGAGTGCGGTTGCGGCGGAGCTCAACGGCAGCCTGGCCGGCATCAACCGCATGTCGGACCAGGTCGCCGGCAGCGCCCGCCATACCTCGTCCGCCTCTCAGGAGCTGGAATCCCTGGCCGGCAACCTGCACCGGCTGGTGCAGAAATTCAGCCTGGCCGGGCACTGAGCAAGCAGGCCGTCGCCGCCAGGGCGACGGCCCCGTGATTACACCAGCTCGGCCAGCATGTCCTGGTGATAGTCCACCAGCGGCTCGGCCTGCTGCACCCGGCGCACATAGTCCGGGTTGGCGATAAAGGGCCGGCCGATGGCGGCCAGATCGAATTTGCCCTGGGCCAGCCCCTCGCCGGCGCGCTCGGGGGTGAGCCCGCCCACGCCGATCAGGGTGCCACTGTAATGGCGGCGCAGATATTCGCTGGCGCGACCGCCGAGAAAGTCGAAGGTCAGGCTGTCGTCAAAAATGCCCAGATGCAGGTAGGCCAGCTCCCGCTCGTTGAGCCGGGCCAGCAGGTAATCGAACACCTCCCGGTCCCGGGCGTCCGCCGCCATGTGGGTATAGGCGCCCGGCGTCAGACGCAGGCCGGTACGCTCGGCGCCCACCCGGGCCACCACCGCATCGACCACCTGCAGCGCGAAGCGGCTCATGTTTTCCGGCGTCCGGCCGTAGTCGTCGTCGCGATGGTTGGTGTCGAAATGCAGGAACTGATCGATGAGGTAACCGTTGGCGCCGTGAATTTCCACCCCGTCAAACCCCGCGGCCATGGCGTTTTCCGCCGCCTGAGCGTAGTCCTCCACCAGCCGGGCAATATCCTCCCGTGCCAGTGCCTTGGGTGTTTCGTAGCTCAGATCGCGCATGCGCGGCACCGTGCCCTCAAAGGCGATGGCGCTGGGTGCCACCGGCTGCTCGCCGGAAAAATGGGAATGGGCCAGGCGGCCCACATGCCACAACTGCAGGAAAATTTTTCCGCCCTCAGCATGGACCGCGTCGGTCACCCTTTTCCAGCCCTCGATCTGCGCCTGGGTGTAGATGCCAGGGGTGTCCGGATAACCCTGGCCATCGGGCCGAATAATGGTGGCCTCGCTGATGATCAGGCCAGCGTCGGCCCGGCGACCGTAGTAATCGGCCATGGCCTGGGTCGGCACCAGGCCGGGGCCGGCCATACAGCGAGTCAGCGGCGCCATGACGATGCGGTTGGCCAGGGTCAGGCTGGCGTTCAGTACACAGGGTTCGAACAAGGATTGATGAGCAGACATAAAGGGCTCCCGTTAATTTGAATGCCTATTCAAGATAGGGGCGCGACCGGCACTTTTCAAGGGTTATTTGAATGCTCATTCAAGTGTGTTTTGGCCGAAACCGCCGGCGGGGTTACACTAGAGAGCCAGCGGGGAGGACAATGATGCGCACAGCCAGTTTCGATCGGGACCACGTTTTACGGTCCGCCATGCAGGCCTTTCGTCACAAGGGGTTTGCCGCCACCACCATGCAGGATCTGGTGGCCGCCACCGGGCTGCACCCGGGCAGTATCTACTGCGCCTTCGGCAACAAGAAGGGGCTGCTGCTGGCAGCGGTGGATCATTATGTGGCCGACCGGCAGCGGGCGCTGGAGGCCTGCTTCGAGGGCGTCTCGCCCTTTACCGGCCTGCAGCGCTACCTGGCGCAGGTGGTGGAAGAAACCCGCCACTGCGACTCCATGGACTGCCTGCTGACCAAGGCCCTGCAGGAGCTGAACGAGCAGGACGCCGACATCGCCCGGCGCCTGGGCGGCCTGCTGGACGATCTGGAGCGGTGGCTGGCCCGGTCTCTGGAACAGGCCCAGCAGGCCGGCGAAGCCCGCACCGACGCCAGCCCGGAGCAGCTGGCCCGGCTGCTGATAGTCGGCATCTACGGCCTGCGTACCTACGCCCACCAGCATCCGGCGCCGGATTGCCTGCAGGAAACCGCCGCCCGGCTGCTGGCGGCGCTGCAGCCAGCGGCCTGAACCAAGGCCGCGCTGGCCCTAGCCGTTATTGGCCGGCCGCGCCCTTCACCCCGGGGCGGCGCCCACAGACCGCCAGCGCCAGCAGAAACTGCAGCATCATCAGCAGCACTATGGTGGGTGCCGGGGCACTGTCGATAAAAAACGACAGGTACACGCCGGCCAGGGAGGCGCACACCGCCGCCAGCACCGCCCACAGCAGCATCAGGCCAAAGCGGCAGGTCAGCAGCAGGGCGGTGGCGCCGGGGGCAATCAGCATGGCGATGGCCAGCAGAATGCCCACCGACTTTAGCGCCGCCACTATGGTCAGGGTCAGCAGGCACAACAGGCCGTAGTGCAGCCAGGTCACTTTCAGCCCCACCGCCCTCGCCTGCACCGGATCGAAGGCATGCAGCAAAAAATCCTTCCATTTGATGATCAGCACCAGCACCGTCAGCAGCGCCACCGCCGCGGTTTCAATAATGTCCCGCTGGCCCACTCCCAGCATGTCGCCAAACAGAATATGATCCAGGTGCACCTCGGTGCTGATGCTGACATAAAGCAGCAGGCCCAGCCCGAACATGCCCGAGAACACGATGCCCATCACGGTATCCTGCTTGATGCGGCTGTTGGCGGCGAGAAAGCCGATGCCGAGGGCACAGATCATGCCGGCGCCAAAGGCTCCCAGCGCCAGCGGCATGCCCGCCATATAGGCCAGCACCACGCCGGGAAACACCCCATGGCTCATGGCGTCGCCCATCAGCGCCCAGCCTTTGAGCACCAGAAAACACGACAGCAAGGCCGTCGGCACCGCGAGCAGGGCCGCAATCAGCAGAGCCTTGGTCATAAAGGCGAACTGCAGGGGCATCAGCAATGCATCCATCATCACTGTGCCCCCCGGGCCTCGGCTGCGCGCCGGCGGGCGGCCAGGTAGCCGTACTTGGGGGCGAATAAAAAGGCCAGCAGAAAGAGCAGGGTCTGCAGCACCACGATCAGGGCACCGGTGGCCCCGTCAAGAAAGTAGCTGGCATAAGCCCCCAGGGCGCTGGTGACGGCCCCCAGACCCACGGCGATCAGCAGCAGCACCGGAAAGCGGTCACTCAGCAAGTAGGCGGTCGCCCCGGGGGTGACCACCATGCAGATCACCAGAAACGCCCCCACCGTCTGCATGGCCGCCACCGTACAGGCCGCCAGCAGGGTAAAGAACAGCAGCCTGAGGCGAACGGGATGGATGCCCACCGAGCGGGCGTGGTGCTCATCGAAAAACACCACCAGCAAATCCTTCCATTTGCACAGCAGCACGGCCAGCGACACCACCCCGATGATCACCAACTGCACCATGTCGGCGGGATCGATGGCCAGAATATTGCCGAGCACTATGGTACGAATATTCACCGCCATGGGCCTGAGCGACATCATGAACAGCCCCAGGGCGAAAAAGCCTGAAAAAATCAGGCCGATGATCACGTCCTCCTTGAGCTGGCTGCGCTGGCGCAGCAGCAGCATGGCGCCGGCAGCCAGCCCGCCCGCCACAAAGGCGCCGAGGGAAAACGGCAGCCCCAGCAGGTAGGCACCGGCCACCCCGGGCACAATGGAATGAGACAGGGCATCGCCGATCAGCGACCAGCCCTTGAGCATCAGGTAGCAGGACAGAAAGGCACACACGCCGCCCACCAGCGCCGACACCCAGATGGCGTTGACCATGTAGCCGTAACCAAAGGGTTCAAGCAGGGCCGCCATCCTCGTCCTCCCTGCGTTTGCTCTGGCTGTCCCGGCTCTGCACCCGCCCCCCCTCGATGATCAACGGCCGCTCGTCATCGCTGATCACGCCAATGGGCAGGGTATGGCCGGTGAGCATGAAATGGCGCAGTACGCCGCCAAAGGCCAGCTCCAGGTTGGCCTGATTGAAGGTGTCTTTGGTGGTGCCGTGGGCCAGTATGGTGCCCTTAATCAGCACGGTGCGATCGCAAAACTCGGGCACCGAGCCCAGGTTGTGGGTGGAGACCAGCATCACCCGGCCCTCGTCGCGCAGCTCCCGCAGCAAGGTAATGATGCGATCCTCGGTGTTTACGTCCACCCCGGTAAAGGGCTCGTCGAGCAGAATGACCTGGCTGTCCTGGGCCAGGGCCCGGGCCAGGAACACCCGCTTTTTCTGGCCGCCGGAGAGCTCGCCAATCTGGCGATGACGCAGCTCACTCATGCCCACCCGCGTCAGCGCCCGGGCCACCGCCTGATGATCCGCGGCTTTCGGCCGGCGCAGCAGGCCCATGTGGCCGTAGCGGCCCATCATCACCACATCCTCCACCCGCACCGGAAAATGCCAGTCCACCTCCTCGGACTGAGGCACATAGGCCACCGCGTTGCCCCGCAGCGCCGCCGCCACCGGCTGGCCCAGCACACGAATATCGCCACTCGCCAGCCGCACAAAGCCCATGATGGCCTTGAACAGGGTCGACTTGCCGGAGCCGTTCACCCCCACCAGGGCGGCAATGGTGCCCAGGGGCAGGTGAAAGCTGGCGTCGCGCAGGGCGGTATGGCCGTTGCGGTAGGTGACGGTGACCTGCTGCACCACCATGCCGGCGCCGTCGGGGGTGGCCGCCAGGGTGTCGATGGTGCTCATTCCAGCCCCTCGGCCAGCCCGTGCGCAATGGTGCTGGAGGTGACCCGCAACAAGTCGAGGTAGCTGGGCACCGGGCCGTTCGGCTCACTCAGGGAGTCGACGTAAAGCACACCGCCATAACGGGCGCCGGTTTCCCGGGCCACCTGGCGGGCGGGTTTGTCGGAAATGGTGCTTTCGCTGAACACCGCCGGAATGCGGTGCTCACGCACGGTATCAATCACCCGGCGCACCTGCTGGGGCGTGCCCTGCTGATCCGCATTGATCGGCCACAGGTACAGCTCCTTCAGGCCGTAGTCCCGGGCCAGGTAGGAAAAAGCCCCTTCGCTGGTCACCAGCCAGCGCCGGTGCGCGGGCAGGCGGGCAAACAGGGCCCGCAAGGGCGCGGTGTCGGCGATGATGCGCGCCTTGTAGGCCTCGGCATTGGCCCGGTAGGTGTCGGCGTTGGCCGAATCGTATTTCACAAAGGCGGCGAGAATGTTGTCGACGTAAATGAGGGCGTTGTCCGGCGACATCCAGGCATGGGGGTTGGGCTTGCCGCGGTAGGGGCCGTCATCAATGCTGATAGGCACTATGCCCTTGCTCACCACCACCTCGGGCACCTGGCCCAGGTTCTGGTAAAAACGCTCGAACCACAGCTCCAGGTTCAGGCCGTTGGACAGGATCAGCTGCGCGCCGTGGGCGCGCAGCAGGTCGCCCGGGGTGGGCTGGTATTCGTGGATCTCGGCACCGGGCTTGGTGATGGACTCCACCACGGCAGCCTCGCCGGCCACGTTTTGCGCCATGTCGGCGATCACGGTAAAGGTGGTCACCGCCCGGAATTTTTCCTGGCCGCTCGCCGGCAGTGCCGTCAGCACCACCAGCAGCGCCAGCCCTCCCAGCCCGGCCCGCAGACACCTGGTGATAAACGCAGTAATGCAATCGGTCATGGCCCCTCCCTTGTTTCTTTATAATGGTGTCTGGGCGGTGTTCCGGCCAGCCTCAGGGAGCCGGCGGTGCCCGGCACATCTCCACAAACCGGCGCAGCAGGGCGGAGTGATACTTGTGCCGGTGCCACACCAGCCTGAGGGTGCGCGGCAGCTCAAGGCCCACATCAATCACCACCAACCGCCCCCGGGCCAGCCGGTCCGCCGCCGCCCGCCGGGAGATCAGCGCCAGCCCCAGCCCCTGCTCCACCGCCTGCATCACCGCTTCCGGCGTATTCAGCTCCAGTATTTTGCCCATGCGGTTGAGGTGCGGCGCCAGCTGGCGGTCGAATTGTTCCCGGCTGCCGGAGCGGGGTTCCCGCAATACCCAGTCGCAGCCGGCCAGGCAGGCGGGCGTCAGCTTCGGCTGCCCCGCCAGTAGATGAGAGGGGGCGGCGACGATCTGCATTTCATCCTGCAGCCAGTCCTGGGTTTCCAGATCGGCGTGGCGGTTTTCCCCCTCGATCAACGCCATGTCCAGCTCAAAGCGGGCCACCATGTCGCACAGGGTCTGGGTATTGGTAATGGTGACGGCAGCCTGCAGCCAGGGCTGGCGGGCCAGCAGCGCCGGCAGCAGGTAATTGCCAATGGTCTGGCTGGCGCCGAGGCGCAGGCTGCCGGTGAGCTCGCCGCCACCTGCAAACTGCCGCTCGATGTCCGCCACCCGGCCGAGCACGTCTTCCGCCAGGGGTTGCAGCCGCCGCCCCTGATCGTTCAGTTGCAGCCGGGGGTGCACCCGGTCGAACAGCGGGCTGCCGAGCCGCCGCTCCAGCTCGCCCAGGGACTGAGACAGGGCCCCCCGGCTCAGACACACCTCGTCCGCCGCCAGCCCCAGGTTGCCGTGGCGGGCAATGCTGGCAAACACCTGCAGTTGTTTCAGGGTGATCATTTAGTTTTTCCAAACAGTGGCTTTAAATCATTTGGATATTATAAACGAAGTGGCTTTTCTATGATGGCAACCGTCACTGAGGAGCGCCGTTATGCTGAATACCACTCGCCATCGTCTTGCCGCCGCCCCCACCCCCATGGCCGGGCTGGCCTTAGGCGTTGCCAGCCTGGGCTGGTGCTGGGAAAACACCGGGCTGTTTGCCGGCCAGACTCAAGATCTGGGGGCCGCCATCGCCGCCGGGCTGCTGCTGATCCTGAGCGCCAAGTTCCTGCTGCATCCGCGTTTGCTGGCGGAAGATCTGGCCCACCCGGTGGTGGGCAGCGTGGTGCCCACCTTTGCCATGGCCACCATGGTGGTGTCGGCCGCGCTGGAAGGGGTTGCACGCGAGGCGCTGTGGCTGCTGGCCATCGGCCTGCACGGGGCGTTTCTGCTGGCGTTTGTTGGCCACCGGCTGAAAGCCTTTCGCCTGCATCACATGGTGCCCAGCTGGTTTGTGCCGCCGGTGGGCATTGTGGTGGCCGCCGTGACCAGCCCGGGCGGTGCCCTTGCGCCGCTGGCACAAGGGCTGATGTGGTTTGGTCTGGGGTGTTACGGCCTGCTGCTGCCGCTGATGTTGTACCGGTTACTTTTCTGCGCCGCCCTGCCGGACGCCGCCAGGCCCACCCTCGCCATTCTGGCGGCGCCCGCCAGCCTGTCTCTGGCCGGTTATCTGACGGTCATCGCTCGGCCGGACCCCTTGCTGGTGGCGGTGCTGCTGGGCATCGCCGTGCTGATGACGGCCCTTGTCTACCTGGCGCTGTTCCGGCTGCTGCGGCTGCCGTTCAGCCCCGGCTTCGCCGCCTTTACCTTTCCACTGGTGATCGGCGCCACCGCCCTATTCAAGGTGGCGGGCCTGGCCGCCGGACTGGGACTGGACGGCTCCCCGCTGGCCCGGCTGGCACAGCTGGAGCTGGTGGTGGCCACCCTGGTGGTGGGCTATGTGGCCCTGCGCTATGCCCTGCACCTCACCGCCCTGGGCCGTCTGCTGGCACCGGCCCGGCAGCCGGCTCAGTAATTGACGTCGGGCACCGGCAGGGTACGGCCCTCGCTGCTGCTCTTTTCCGCCAGCTTGATGATATTGAGCCCGTTGAGCGCGTCCCGAATGGTGACCGGCAGCGGGCCCTCGCCGCGAATGGCCTTGGCGGTGGCTTCATAAAAGTGGCGGTAGCCGCCCACCTCCGACACGATCACCTCCGGCTCGCCGTCGGAATAAAACACCCCGTAATCGCTTTCCGCCTCCTTGGCCAGATAGGGTGAGCCGGGCACGATACCGTCCCGCAGCCGCTCTTCCTGAGGGTCAAAACCCCGCTTGATGTAACACCCCCGCTCTCCCTGCAGCTTGAAACGCAGGGTCGGCCCCGGATGGTAGGAGCTGGAGTGCAGCACCACTTCCTTGTCGGCGTAGTGCAGTTGCACATGGAAGTAATCGGTCACGTCCGAGCCCGGACGCTGGGACAGACAACGGCCGGTCACCGACAGCGGCTTGCCGAACAGCTCCAGGGTCTGATCCACCAGGTGGCCGCCCAGATCGAACCAGGAGCCCGCGCCCACGCCGGGCTGATCTTCCTGGCCCTCGGGGGTAGGCCGAAAACGGTCAAAGTGGGATTCAAAGGCATGTACCGGGCCCACCTTGCCCTCGGCCAGCAGCCGCTTGATGGTGAGAAAGTCGCTGTCCCAGCGGCGGTTATGAAAGGGGATCAGGCACAACCGACCGGCGTCCGCCAGGCGCATCAGCTCGCTGCCCTGGTGCAGCTGGGTCACCGCCGGGTTTTCCATCACCACGTGCAGGCCCAGGCTCAGGGCCTTGCGCCCGAGTTCGTAGTGCACCTCGTTAGGGGCGGTGATCACCACCAGCCGGGCGCCCGACTCCTTCAGCATCTCGTCCACGTCGGTATACACCCGCACCTCGGGCCAGTCCCGCTCCACCCGCTCCGGACGGGAGCTGTGAATGGCCACCAGCTCAAACTCCGGCAGGCTATCGATAAAGGGCAGATGGTAAATACTGGCCGACTGGCCATAGCCGATTACGGCGGTTTTGATCATGGGTAAACCTCATCGAAAACCGGCACGCTGACACGCCCCGGCAGGCTAGCAACACAAATTCAGCCCCACAACAAAGCACAGCCCCGGCCGCTAGGTCAAGGTTCGGTCCGCCCGGACAGCGGCTGCCCGGCCCGGCAACCTCATGCCTGGTGATGCATGGCCGTGGGCCGCACCGGAAGCCACCCGCAACACAACAACTGGTATGACCAGAATAAATCAACATGGCCCGGGTTGCGGCAAGGGTGCCATGCTGAGCGAATAACCAGCGGGCCCTGTTCAGGATCCGCCACAGGGAGGAAGACGGAATGACCAGCCCTCAAGCGGCATTGCGCACCACCCTGGCCGAGGCCTTTCGGGCCTTTATCGAGCCGGAGTACGTGATCAGCGACGCCGAAACCCAGAAACCCTATGAATGCGACGGCCTCTCCATGTATTGCGAGATGCCCATGCTGGTGGTGCTGCCGGGCACGGTGGAAGAGGTGCAGCAAGTGCTGCGGCTGTGTCACCAGCATCGCGTGCCGGTGGTGGCCCGGGGCGCCGGCACCGGCCTGTGCGCCGGCGCCATGCCCAGCAACGACGGCGTGCTGCTGTCGATGGCCCGCTTCAAATACATTCTCGACATAGATCCGCTGACCCGCACCGCCCGGTTGCAGCCCGGGGTGCGCAACCTGGCCATCAGCGAGGCGGCAGCCCCTTACGGCCTCTATTACGGGCCGGATCCGTCCTCCCAGATCGCCTGCACCATAGGCGGCAATGTGGCGGAAAACTCCGGCGGTGTGCACTGCCTCAAATACGGCCTGACGGTGCACAACCTGCAAAAGGTGGAGCTGCTCACGGTGGCAGGGGAGAAACTGGTGTTTGGCAGTGACGGCCTCGACAGCCAGGGGCCGGATCTGCTGGCGCTGCTCACCGGCTCCGAGGGCCTGCTCGGCATCATCACTGAAGTGACGGTGCGGTTGCTGCCGATACCGGAAAAGGCCCAGGTGGTGATGGCAGCCTTTGAACGGGTGCAGCAGGCTGGCGATGCGGTGGGCGCGGTGATCGCCGAGGGCATTATTCCCGCCGGGCTGGAAATGATGGACAGCCACGCCATCGTCGCCGCCGAGGCCTTTGCCCGGGCCGGCTACCCCACCGACGCCAAGGCCCTGCTGCTGTGCGAGCTGGACGGCACCGAAGAGGAAGTGGGCGAATATATCGCCCGGGTTGAGGCCATTTTTCGCGAGCAAGGGGCGACCCATGTTCGCGTGTCCCAGAGCGAGGCAGAGCGGGCGCTGTTGTGGAAGGGGCGCAAGTCGGCCTTTCCCGCCGTGGGGCGGATTTCCCCCGACTACTACTGCATGGACGGCACCATCCCCAGAGGCCAACTGGCCCATGTGCTGACCGAGATGCAGCGCATGTCGGAGCACTACGGCCTGCGGGTGGCCAACGTATTTCATGCCGGCGACGGCAACCTGCACCCGCTGATTTTGTTCGACGCCAACGTGCCCGGCGAGTTTGAAAAAACCGAGGAATTCGGCGGCAAAATCCTGGAGCTGTGCGTGGCCGTGGGCGGCTGTATCACCGGCGAGCACGGCGTCGGCATCGAGAAAATCCGGCAGATGCGGGTGCAGTTCAGTGAACAGGAGCTGATTCAGTTTCACGCCATCAAGGCGGCCTTCGACCCCCTCGGCACCCTGAACCCGGGCAAGGGCATTCCCCTGCTCAAACACTGCCAGGAATACCGCGCCCTCGATCACAAGGAGGCCCGCTGATGACGGATTTGACTTCATCCCTGCTGGAACAAGTGCAACAGGCCCGGGCCGACGGCACGCCGCTGCAAATCATCGGCGGCAACAGCAAGGCCTTTATGGGCAGACCCCCCGCGGGCGAGCCGTTATCGCTTTCCGGCCACAGCGGCATCGTCAGTTACCAGCCGGTGGAGCTGGTGCTGACCGCCCGGGCCGGCACATCCGTGGCCGAGGTGCAGGCCACCCTGGCCGAACGGGGCCAGATGCTGGCCTGCGATCCGCCCTTGTTTGACGGCAGGGCGACCCTGGGCGGCACCCTGGCCTGCCACCTGTCCGGCCCGGGCCGGCCCTGGAGCGGCTCCATCCGGGATCAGTTGCTGGGGCTGCGGCTCATCAACGGCCGGGGCGAACACCTGCGCTTTGGCGGCCAGGTCATGAAGAACGTGGCCGGCTACGACGTGTCCCGGTTGCAGGCGGGCGCCATGGGTACGCTCGGAGTGATCACCGAACTCAGCCTCAAGGTGATGCCGGTGCCGGACTGCACCCTGACCCTGGTGCGCGAACTGGACGCCGCCGCCGCCCTCACCGAAATGAACCGGCTGGCGGGCCAGCCCCGGCCGCTCACCGCCGCCTGCTGGCTGGACAACCGCCTCTATCTGCGGCTGTCCGGCGCCGCCAGCGCGGTGCAGGGCACCACGCACGTGTGGCCGGGCGAGGTGCTGGAAGACGGCGATGCCTTCTGGCGGGATCTGCGCGAGCAGCGACTGGCGTATTTTGACGGTAACGCGCCGCTGTGGCGCTTTTCGGTGAAATCCACCGCCGCCCATGCCCTGCCCGATGCGCCCTGGCTGCTCGACTGGGGCGGCAGCCAGCGCTGGCTGCGGGGCGAATTCGACCAGCCTGAACTGGAAGCCCTTGCCGAAGCCGCCGGCGGTCAGGTGGCCCTGTACCGGGGCGGTGACCGCAACGGCGAGGTGCTGCATACCCTGCCGGCTCCCATGCAGGCCCTGCAGCGCCGGCTCAAGGCGGCGCTGGATCCGGACGGCCTGTTCAACCCGGGCCGCCTCTACGGCTGGTTGTAAAGGACGACATCATGCGTACAGACATTCATGTGAAATACCTGGATCACCCCGACATTGAAGAAGCCGAGTCCATTCTGCGCAGCTGCGTGCACTGCGGTTTCTGCACCGCCACCTGCCCCACCTATCAGCAACTGGGGGACGAACGGGACGGTCCGCGCGGACGCATTTATCTGATCAAGCAGATGCTGGAAAGCGGCGAGATCAGCGACAAATCCCAGACCCACCTGGATCGCTGCCTGACCTGCCGCAGCTGCGAAACCACCTGCCCGTCCGGCGTGCGTTACGGCCGGCTGGCGGACATAGGCCGGGGCATCATGGAGCAGCAGCTGCCGCGCTCACCGGGCCAGCGCCTGCTGCGCTGGCTGCTGCGTAAGGTGCTGCCGTTTCCGGCCCGGCTGCGCCCGCTGCTGGTGCTGGGACGTATCGGCCAGCCCTTGCTGCCAAAGGCGCTGGCCGCCAAGGTGCCCACCGCACAACCGGCCGGTATCCTGCCCGACCGTGATCACCCGCGGGTGATGCTGGCACTGGGCGGCTGCGCCCAGGCGGCGGCCACCCCCAATACCAATGCGGCGGCGGCCCGGGTACTGGACCGGCTTGGCATTCACCTGCGGCAGGCCCCCGAGGCCGGCTGCTGCGGCGCGGTCAGCTATCACCTCTCGGCCCATGAGGAAGGGCTAGATTTCATGCGTCGCAACATCGACGCCTGGTGGCCCGATATTCAGGCCGGCGCCGAGGCTGTGGTGATCAGCGCCTCCGGCTGCGGCGCCATGGTCAAGGAGTACGGCGACCGGCTGGCTCAGGATCCGGCCTACGCCGCCAAGGCGCGCCGGGTCAGTGAATTGGCCCGGGATCTGAGCGAGGTGCTGGGGCAGGAAGATCTCGGCAAACTGCAACTGGCCGATAAAGGCCGCAGAACCGCGGTGCACTGCCCCTGCACCCTGCAACACGCCCTTGGCCTCGGCGGCCAGGTCGAGACCATATTACGCCGGGCGGGGCTGGAGCTGGCCCCGGTGCGGGACGGCCATCTGTGCTGCGGCTCGGCGGGCACCTATTCGGTGTTGCAGCCGGAGCTCAGCCAGCAGTTACTCGGCAACAAGCTGGCGGCCCTGACCGAGGGCAACCCCGAGCAGATCGTCACCGCCAACGTCGGTTGCCAGCTGCACCTGGCCAGCAAATCGACGGTGCCGGTGAAGCACTGGATTGAGCTGCTCGACCCCGGCGCCTGAGCGGAGCCGTCAGAAGTAATGCCTGATCTCCATATAGCGGGCGCGAATATGTTCGATCAGCAGTTTGATTTTGCGGGGCGGCTGGCGGTTGTAGGGGTAAACCGCGTAAATGCCGAGCACCTTGCCCACCCGGTTGGGCAGCAGCTCCACCAGCCGGCCGGCCTGCAGATCCGGATAGACCAGGCAGCGGGGCACATAGGCCAGGCCATGGCCGGCCAGGGCCGCCTTGCGCAGGGCGGCGGCGTTGTCGGTGGAAAAGTTGCCGCTCACCCGCAGCGAATAGGTCTCACCAAAGCGGCTGAACAGCCAGTCCCGGGCGCCGCTTTCCTGATAGCTGTAAATCAGACAGTTATGCTGCAGCAGGTCTTCCGGCACCTGGGGTTTGCCGTGACGGCTGAGGTAGGCGGGGGCGGCACAGATGGTCCAGCGAGAGTCCAGAATATGGCGGGCAATCAGGGTGGAGTCTTCCAGATGACCGGTGCGGATCACCAGGTCATAGCCCTCGCCCACCAGATCCACAAAGCGGTTTTCCAGGGACATGTCGACGCTGATAGCCGGATGCAGTTCACAAAATTGCGCCACCGCCTCCGCCAGCAGCAACTCCCCGGAAATGGTGGGCACCGACATGCGAATGTGCCCCTGCAGGGTATCGCTGTAGCCGGTCACCGCATCAAAGGCCTCCTGGGCCGCCTGCGCCACCGCCTGCGCATGCTCAAACAACACCCGTCCCGCTTCGGTCAGGGTCAGGCGCCGCGTGGTGCGGTGGATCAGGGTGCTGCCCAGCTCGGCTTCCAGCCGGGCAATGCGCTTGCTCACCACCGAATTGGTCAGACCATGGGCGTCGGCGGCCTTGCTGAAGGAGCCCAGCTCAATGACCTGGGCAAACAGAATGAGATCGTCGGTTCTCGGCATCATTTAACCAGTTTTGGAAACAATGGATTTCATTAAGTCTATATATCCACAAAAAACAAGGGATTAAAGTTTACATTCGTTTAACACCCCTGGTGCCATCGTACTCTACATTATTAAGGATACGGGTGGAGAGGCTGCCGCCCAAGACAAGGTGACAAGGATAAACACTCATGATGAATGATACTCTGCTGGCATTGCTGGCCTTTTCGCCCATACTGCTCGCCGCCGTGCTGCTGGTGGGCCTGCAGTGGCCCGCCAAGCGCGCTATGCCGCTGGCCTTTATTCTGACCGTGGTGGTGGCGCTGTGGATCTGGGACATGACCGGCACCCGTGTGCTGGCCTCCACCCTGCAGGGGCTGGTGATTTCCGTCTCGCTGCTGTGGATCATCTTCGGCGCCATTTTGCTGCTCAACACCCTCAAGCACACCGGCGCCATTACCACCATTCGCAACGGCTTTACCGCCATCAGCCCGGATCGGCGCATTCAGGCCATTATCGTGGCCTGGTGCTTTGGCTGCTTTATTGAAGGCGCCTCCGGCTTCGGCACCCCCGCCGCCGTGGCGGCACCCCTGATGGTGGCGCTGGGCTTTCCGGCCCTGGGCGCGGTGCTGATGGGCATGATGATCCAGAGCACCCCGGTGTCCTTCGGCGCCGTGGGCACCCCCATTATTGTGGGCGTGACCACCGGCCTCGACAATGCCGCCATCAACACCACCCTGACCGCCGCCGGCTCCGGCTGGCCGGCTTACCTGCAAACGGTCACCAGCAACGTGGCCATTACCCACGCCATTGTCGGCATTCTGATGCCGCTGTTCATGTGCATGATGCTGACCCGCTTTTTCGGCAAGGAAAAAAGCTGGAAGCGTGGCCTGGAAATTCTGCCCTTTGCCATTTTCGCGGGCCTCGCCTTTACCATTCCCTATGCCCTCACCGGCGTGTTTCTCGGCCCCGAATTTCCGTCCCTGATCGGCGGCCTGGTGGGGCTGGCCGTGGTGGTCACCGCCGCCCGCAAAGGCTTTCTGGTGCCCAAGCACACCTTTGATTTTCCCGATGAGCAGGACTGGCCGGCCGAGTGGCTGGGCTCGCTGGCGATTCACAAGGAAGACCTGACCAAAAAACCCATCAGCCTAGGCCTGGCCTGGTTCCCCTACCTGCTGCTGCCGGTACTGCTGGTGCTGAGCCGTACCAGCGACAGCTTCAAGGGCCTGCTCACCGGCTGGAACATTGCCTTCAACAACCTGCTGGGCGAGGCAGGGATCAGCGCCGGCATTCAGCCCCTGTATCTGCCCGGCGGCATTCTGGTGTTCGTGTCGCTGGTGGCGGTACTGAGCCAGACCCGTTCGCTCAAGGATCTGGGCCCGGCCATTCACGAGTCGAGCAAGACCCTGATCGGCGCCGGTTTTGTGCTGATGTTTACCGTGCCCATGGTGCGGATCTTCATCAACTCCGGCGTCAACGAAGCGGATCTGGCCAGCATGCCGGTCATGGCGGCCCGGGTGGCCGCAGATCAGGTGGGTGACTTTTTCCCGGCCATCAGCGGCGTGATCGGTGCCCTGGGCGCCTTTATTGCCGGCTCCAACACCGTGTCCAACATGATGTTTTCCCAGTTCCAGTTTGAAGTGGCCCAAACCCTGGGCGTGTCCACCGCCATGGTGGTGGCGCTGCAGGCGGTGGGGGCTGCCGCCGGCAACATGATCGCCATTCACAACGTGGTGGCGGCCTCGGCCACCGTCGGCCTGATGGGCCGGGAAGGCACCACGCTGCGCAAGACCGCCCTGCCCACCCTTTACTATCTGGTGGCCATCGGCGTGATTGGCATGATCGCCATCTACGGAATGGGCATCTCGGATCCGCTGTTACAGCTGTCCTGATGCCCTGCCGCCGCCGGTGCCCGCCGGCGGCGTTGTTGTAACCCTGACAGGAATTGCCTATGTCATCCGCTATTCGTCTCTATCCGTCCAGGCCCGACAAGGTCTATGTCTACGCCACCTGCCTGGTGGATTTGTTTTCGCCCCAAAGCGGGCTGGATGCCATTCGTCTGCTGGAGCTGGCCGGGGTCGAGGTGATCTACGTGCCCAAGCAAAGCTGCTGCGGCCAGCCCGCCTATTCCTCCGGTTACGATGACGACGCCCGCACCACGGCACTCAGCCAGATGGCCCTGTTTGCGGAGCCCTGGCCGGTGATCGTGCTGTCCGGCTCCTGCGGCGGCATGATGCACCATCACTATCGCCGGCTGTTCGCCGGCAGCGAGCACGAATCCCGCGTCAATGAATTCTGTGATCGGGTCTTTGAACTCACCGAGTTTCTGGTGCACGTCTGCCGCATTCGGCTGGAAGACAAGGGCCCCAGCACGTCGGTGGTGCTGCACACCTCCTGCGCCGCCCGCCGGGAAATGAAGGTACACGTCACCGCCCGCCAGCTGCTGGGCCAGCTGGACCAGGTGGAGCTGCGCGAGCAGGCCTACGAAAGCGAATGCTGTGGCTTTGGCGGCACCTTTGCGGTGCGCCACCCGGCCATCAGCGAGGCCATGGTGCAGGACAAGACTCAGCACCTGAGCGACACTCGGGCCGAACAGCTGATCAGCGCCGACTGGGGCTGCCTGCTCAATATCAACGGCGCCCTGGAATACCAGGGCCGCACCCTCAAGGGCATGCACCTGGCCAGCTTTCTGCTGAGCCGGCTGGAGGGACGTCATGCATAACCGGCCCCAACACTTTCACGCCCAGGCCGAAGCGGCCCTGGCCGACACCGAGCTGCGCGCCAACTTTCGCGGCGCCATGGACTACCTGCGCGACAAGCGTAAAACCGCCTTTGCCGACGCTGCTGAAGAAAGCGCTATTCGGGACAGGGCCGAAGCCATTCGCCAGCGCTGCCTGAGCAAACTGCCCGAGCTGCTGGAACGGCTGGAAAGCAACTGCATCGCCAACGGCATTCGCGTGCACTGGGCAGAGAACGCCGAGCAGGCCAACGCCATTTTTACCGACATTATTCAGTCCCATGGCGGCACCCTGGCGGTGAAGGGCAAGTCGATGGTGAGCGAGGAAATCGAGCTCAACGACGCCATGGCGAAAGAAGGCATCACCTGCCTGGAAAGCGACATGGGCGAATACATCGTCCAGCTTGGCCGGGAAACACCGTCCCACATCATCATGCCCGCCATTCACAAGAACAAACAGCAGGTGGCCGACCTGTTTGCCGAGCATGTACCCGGCTTTGAACACACCCTGGACGTGGACACCCTGATCCAGACCGGCCGCCGGGTGTTGCGGGAAAAATACCGCACCGCCGATGTGGGCGTGTCCGGGGTCAACTTTGCGGTGGCGGAAACCGGCACCCTCTGCCTGGTGGAAAACGAAGGCAACGGCCGCATGTGCACTACCGTGCCCGAGGTGCATATCGCCATTACCGGCATTGAAAAGGTGGTGGAATATCTGGCCGATGTACCACCACTGTTCAGCGCCCTCACCCGCTCTGCCACCGGACAGCTGATCACCACCTACTTCAACATGATCAGCGGCCCGCGCAAGGACGACGAGCTGGACGGCCCCAAGGAAGTGCACCTGGTGCTGCTCGACAACGGCCGCAGCCAGGCCTATGCCGACGAGGAGCTGCGCAAGACCCTGCAGTGCATTCGCTGCGGTGCCTGCATGAACCACTGCCCGGTCTACACCCGCATCGGCGGTCACGCCTACGGCACCGTCTACCCGGGCCCCATCGGCAAGATCATCTCACCCCATCTGATGGGCCTGGACGCCACGCAGGACTTGCCCACCGCCTCCAGCCTGTGCGGCGCCTGCGGCGAGGTGTGCCCGGTGCGCATTCCCATTCCTGAGCTGCTGCAGCGGCTGCGCCACGAAGCCAAGCAGGATCCGCGCCCCGGTGCACTGCCCCTGCGCGGCCAGAAGGCGGCGGCCAGCAACACCGAGGCCTTTGTCTGGCGCAGCTTTGCCCTGGCCACCCGCCAGCCGGCCCTGTACCGTATGCTGACCTGGTGCGCCACCCGGCTGCGCTGGCTGATGCCGAAAAAACTGGGCCCCTGGACCCGCTGCCGCACCGCACCCAGACCCGCCGCCAAAACTCTGCGTGAACTCATGGCCGAGAGGAAACAATAATGTCGACCGCCCGTACCGCCATTCTTGACCGGCTGCGCCGGGTCAATGCGCTGCCACTGAAAGCGTCGGAGCCGGATTACCCCATCTGGAACGATGCCGATCCCGACGCCATGCTGGCCCGGCTGACCGGCCTGCTGGAACAAAACCATGCCGAGGTACTGCGTCTGCCCCGTACCGCCCTGGTGACCACCCTGCGGGAGCGGCTGGCGCAGGCCGGCATCAAACGGGTGGCCACCGGCACCGGCGGCGAGTTTTTTGACGACATCACCCAGGCTCTGAACGGCACCGCCGAGCGGGTATGCTTTGACCGCCCGCTGGAAGAGTGGAAGGACACGCTGTTCAATGCCATTGATGCGGGCATCACCGGCTGCCACGGCGCCATTGCCGCCAGCGGCAGCCTGGTGCTGTGGCCGGGTCCGGAGGAGCCGCGCACCCTGTCGCTGGTGCCGCCCCATCACATTGCCATTCTGAAGGCGTCCACCCTGCATACCAACCTGCCGGCCATGATGACGGATGAGGGCTGGAGCCAGGGCATGCCCACCAACCTGCTGCTGGTGTCGGGGCCGTCCAAGACCGCCGACATCCAGCAAACCCTGGCCTACGGCGCCCATGGCCCCAGCGCCCTGACGGTGCTGATCCTGGAGGATGCCTGATGGAGGCCCGCTACCAGCGGCTGGCCGACGAGCTGGCCACCTTTCTGCCCAGTGAGCGCATCATCAGCGATCCGTCCCTGTGCCTGGCCTATGGCACCGACGCCAGCTTTTACCGGCTACTGCCCAAACTGGTGCTGCGCCTAGCCAGTAACGACGAAGTGGTGCGCGTACTGGCGGCCTGCCGGCAACACCGACTTCACTGCACCTTTCGCGCCGCCGGCACCAGCCTGTCGGGCCAGGCGGTGTCCGATTCGGTGCTGATCACCCTGACCGATGACTGGCGCGGCCACCGCATCGAGGACGAGGGCGGGCGCATTGCCCTGCAGCCCGGGGTGATCGGCGCCGACGCCAACCGCTACCTGGCGCCCTACGGCCGTAAAATCGGCCCAGATCCGGCCTCCATCAACAGCTGCAAGATCGGCGGCATCGCCGCCAACAATGCCTCCGGCATGTGCTGCGGTACCGCCCAGAACTCCTACCGCACCCTACACGGCCTTAAGCTGATACTGGCCGACGGCACGCAACTGGACACCGTGAATGCCGACAGCCGGGCCCGCTTTGCCGAGCAAAGGCCCGAGCTGCTGGCCGGCCTCAAGCAGCTGAGCGAGGAGGTGAAGGCCAACCCTGAGCTGAGCGAGCGCATTCGCCACAAGTACCGGCTGAAAAACACCACCGGCTACAGCCTGAACGCCCTGGTCGATTTTGACGACCCGTTCGACATGCTGGCCCACCTGATGATTGGCTCCGAAGGCACCCTCGGCTTTATGGCCGAGGTCAGCTACAACACCGTGCCCGATCACCCCTTCAAGGCCTCCTGCCTGCTGGTGTATGCGGACATCGAAACCACCTGCCGGGCGGTGACCGCCCTGGCCGAGACCCAGGTGGCGGCGGTGGAGCTGATGGACGGCCGGGCCCTGGCCTCCATCGCCGACAAGCCGGGCATGCCCGGATTTGTGGCCGAGCTGGATGGGGAAGCCGCCGCCCTGCTGGTGGAGGTGCACGGCGCCAGCGAGGCGGAGCTGCTGGACAAATGCGAGCAGGCCATGGCCGCGGTCACCCCCTTTGCACGCTGCAACGAAGTCGCCTTCACCCAGGACAAGGCCACCTGCGCCACCCTCTGGGGCATGCGCAAGGGCATGTTCCCGGCGGTGGGCGCGGTGCGCGAAACCGGCACCACCGTCATCATCGAGGACGTGGCCTTTCCGGTGGCAGAGCTGGCCCCGGCGGTGCGCAAGCTGACCGCCCTGTTCGAGCGCTTCGGCTACCATGAGGCCATCATTTTCGGCCATGCCCTGGCCGGCAACCTGCACTTTGTGTTTACCCAGGGGTTTGACTCCCAAGAAGAGCTGGATCGCTACGGCGGCTTTATGGACGCCGTGGCCCAGCTGGTGGCGGTGGACTATCAGGGTTCGCTCAAGGCCGAGCACGGCACCGGCCGCAACATGGCCCCCTATGTGGAGCTGGAATGGGGCAAGGACGGCTACGCCCTGATGCAGCGCATCAAGGCGTTATTCGACCCGGAAGGCCTGCTCAATCCCGGCGTTATCCTCAACGACGATCATCAGGCCCACCTGAAAGATCTCAAGCCCCTGCCCGCCGCCGACGCCATTGTCGACAAGTGCATTGAGTGCGGCTTTTGCGAGGCGGTGTGTCCGTCCCGGGATCTGAGCCTGACCCCGCGCCAGCGCATCGTGCTGTTTCGCGAGCTGAGCCGCCGGGCCGCCACCGGCGAGTACACCGACGACACCCTGCAAACCGTGTTCGATAAACAGGGGGTGGACACCTGCGCCGCCACCGGCCTGTGCGCCCAGCGATGCCCGGTGGGCATCAATACCGGCGATCTGGTGCGCCAGTTGCGCACCGCCCGTTACCAGAAATTCGAGCCCATCGCCCGCTGGACCGCGGATCACTTTACCGCCACCACCAAAGCCGTGGCGCTGGGGCTGAACACCGCAAATCTGGGCCGGCGGCTGCTCGGCGAACGCAACCTGAGCAAGCTCAACCGCGAACTGCGCAAAGTCAGCCACAACAAGGTGCCACTGTGGCTGCCGGAAACCCCGGCCGCCAACCCGCACCGGCCCAGGGCCGGCGGCACAGGTCCGGACAAGGTGGTGTATTTTCCGTCCTGCGCCAGCCGCACTCTTGGGGCTTCCCCCGGGGCAAAAGATGGCCGCTCCCTCACCGAGGTGACCCTGGCGGTGCTGGAGAAAGCAGGCTTTGAGGTGATAGTGCCGAAGGATCTGACCAGCCTGTGCTGCGGCATGCCCTATCAGAGCAAGGGCATGATGACCCTGGCCGACAACAAGGCCGCCGAGCTGGAGGCCCGGCTGTGGCAAGCCTCGGAGCAGGGCCGCTGGCCGGTGCTGATGGACACCAGCCCCTGCGCCAAACGCAGCCAGGAAACCGGTCGCCTGCCGCTCAGGGTGTTCGAGCCGGTGCAGTTTGTGCTGGAACAGGCGCTGGACCGGCTGACGCTGACCCCGGTAAAGGAAACCGTGATGCTTCACATCACCTGCAGCAGCCGGCGCATGGGGCTGGCCGACGCCATGCTGACCCTGGCCAACCGCTGCGCCGCCCGGGTGGTAGTGCCGGAGCACATCGAATGCTGCGGCTTTGCCGGCGACAAGGGCTTCACCACCCCCGAGCTCAACGCCTCGGCGCTGAAGCCACTGCGGGCCCAGGTGCCCGCCGATTGCCGCCGGGGCGTGAGCAACAGCCGCACCTGCGAGCTGGGCCTCAGCCATCACAGTGGCATCAACTACGAGTCCATCCTCTACCTGGTGGACGAAGCCAGCCGGTAAACAGGGGGGCTCGCCCCCCTTTTATTTATGCCAGCGTCACATCAGACAGGGGCACACAACAGCAGGCCAGTACCTTGCCGGCCGCCCGCTCCGCTGCCGGCAACGCCGGCGCCTCGGGCTGATGCACCTCGCCGGACAGCAAGGTCAGCTTGCAGCGCCCGCACAGGCCGGCCCGGCAGGAATAAGACAGGGGCAGGCCATGCTGTTCGGCCTGGGTGAGCAGGCTGTGCTGATTGTTGCCGGTAAAGCCCTGCTCACCGATACGTACCTGCAACGTTGCGGTTTCACGTGAAACCTCTGCTTCACGGGGAGCCGCTTCACCGAGATTCGGATACACCGGCGCCGTGGCATATTCCAGCACTTCCACCTGATCCCCTGCACGAATCTCCCCTTCGTTCAGTGCCACCAGGTTCTGGCCAAAATACACCTCGCCGTCTGCGCCCCGGCGGTACCGGGCTAGGGTGGCCAGCGGCTCCTTGTGGGCATGAAACCGCTCCGTGCCCGCCACTATGGTGGTCATGATGCAACGGCTGCAGGGCTTGGCCACCAGGAATTCCACCTCGCCCACACGGATACGACGCCAGCCATCTTCCTCGAATGGCCGCTGGCCGCGTACCACCAGGTTGGGCCGAAACCGGGCCATGTCGAGATCCAGGCCGGCGCGCCGGTTAAGATCTGCCAGCGATGCTTCGGAGATCAGCAACAACGGGTAGCCGTCGGCGAAACTCACGGCCGTGCCCAGTTTGCTGCGATAACGGTTGGACTTGTCCCCGAGCCACAGCAGTTGCACCGGTTCGCTCAGCACTCCACTGAACCAGGCGTCGTAATCCGGGTGAGTACCATAAGCGACAAAGTCATCGTCCCACACGCCGGTGCGCACCGGCTGCCGGGAAAACTGCCGGTGGCGCACCGACAACCGGCGCCCGGCGAACTCCAGCTCCAGGCCGCCGGCCACCGGGGTAACCACCACCCGCTGCAAGCGGGGATGGGTACGGGCGGTGACAAAGCTGCCGTCCGGTTTGGCCAGCATATAGCGGCGATCCCCCGCCAGCCCTTCTCGAGTAACCAGTGCCGACGTCAGGCTCAGACCGGCGGCAGACTTGAGTGGGTAGCCATGAATTCCCGTGATCGACACCATATTGTTTTACCTTTTTTAAAAGATGAAGTTTACAAACCAGGAGCGCGCGGTAAGGTCTGGCTTTAAGCTCTAAACAAAAGCCATAAAGGAAGTACAAATGTCTATTGAACGTCAGCAAACCGGACAGCGCATGAGCCGCATCGTCAAGCACAACGGCACCATCTACCTGTGCGGTCAGGTGTGCCAAGATGCCACTCAGGATATCACCGAACAGACCCGTACCATGCTGGACAAGGTGGACACCCTGTTGCAGGAAGCCGGATCCAGCCGGGAGCATATCCTCTCCGCCACCATCTACCTGAACACCATGGCCGACTTTGCCGCCATGAACGCGGTATGGGACGCCTGGGTGCCCGAGGGCCATGCCCCGGCCCGGGCCTGCGTGGAAGCCGCCATGGCCCGCCCCGAGCTGCTGGTGGAAATCTCGGTGATCGCCGCCGAGGCCTGAACAAGCTCCATCACGCCACGCTTACCACAAGGCCAGCCGATGTTATCAGGCTGGCCTTGTTATTTCTCCTCAGGTGCAGCGTCTCGGCAGCCTGGGCGGACCAAGCGCAAAGCATGCCGCCCTCCTGGTTGATTAATCCTCCATCAATTCCATTTGTCCTGCCGTTTCAAAAGCCTTGCTCAGCGCGCGACGGTCGTCGTGCTCTTCTCCATGGCGGTAATGCCATTTGTCTTTCCAGTGTTTACCAAAGAATTTGTTTTGCAAAAAACCGTCCAGTTTCGGAAAGAACAGGGTGACCTGTCCCACCAAGGGAGTGTCGGCCGAGGATCCGCCCACATACACGCGATAACGGCCGTTGGCCTCGTGCCAGTCGCCATTGGCCCAGTCCGTCAGATCATCGGGATTATCCGGCACAAAATAGGAAAACGGGTGGTTGGAAGCGCCGCCATCAACTTCTACGGTCACCCGCCGGCTCTCGCCCGGTGCCAGTAACACCTTTTCAAATCCCACCAGCCGCTTGGAGGGCTGTTCTGCCTCGCCGGGAAGCTGCAGATACACCTGAGAAGCCTCGGCCCCGGCCCTGTCGCCCACATTGGTGATGGTATAGCTCACTTTCAGCACGGGATGCTGCCGCGCCAGCATCAGCAGGGGGGAGTGAGGCTTGCCCTTGCCCGAGTGGCGCCAGCCCCTGCCGAACCAGTTCTCGGGATTGTATTCCTGCCGAAACGAGGTGCTGACATTCAGATCATCATACTCAAAACGGGTATAGGACAGACCGTATCCAAACGGGAACACCGGTGTGACGCCGTTGGCCTCATACCAGCGATAGCCCATTTGCAGGTTCTCGGTGTAATTGCTGATCAGCTGAGGCTCGGTCAAATCATCCCAGTCATCGACGTCAATACCGGGAAACCCCGGGCCACCGGGCTGACCGGTCTCTTCACGGGTACCCGGATATTGTGCCTCGGTCTCAAACGCCGCTTCACGATCCGTGTTGGGAAAGGTCACCGGCAGCTTGCCCGACGGGTTGATTTTACCGAACAGAATGTCAGCCAGAACAGCGCCGTCTTCCTGACCGGGGAACCAGGCCGCGATCAGCGCGGCAATGTCATTCAGCCAGGGATCCATCAGCACGCCGGCACCGCTGTACAGCACCACGGCGGTCTTGTTGCCGAAACCGGCATCGACCATGGCCTGAACCAGATCATCCTGGAACACACAGTTTTCAGACAATCCGGGCTCGCCGTCGGGACAGTACACGTCCTCGGCATTGGTACAGAATTCCTCGTAACCCTCCTCATCATCAAACAGGCAAATGGCGGGCAAGCGCAGGTGCAGCAAATCCCGAGTCTCGCGGGGGGTTGTCCCTACCAGCAGCAGGACCACATCGGCCTCTGCCGCCGCTGCCAGGGCTGTGCCTATATCGGCACCATTGTGATAGCTCACGGTGGCACCATAACTCTCCAGACCTTCCTGGGGAGACACGGTGAACGAGGGGATCACCGCCGTCAGCTCCCGGGGGTCACCATTACGGGGCGGAATGGTGGCCGAGCCCGCAAACCAGGGATGGCCAATCAGGGCGATATTGAGCGGCTCCGTGGTCAGTGGCAACAAATCCCCCTCGTTCCTGAGCAGGGTAATGCCCGCTTCGGCCAGGGCCCGAGCCTTGCGGGCGTTTTCGGCCCTGTCTATCTCGGGCTCCTCATCTATGTTGATGATGGTCTCAAAGAGGTCGTCAAACTGGCCGAATTCATGCATTTTGCTGTAGCGGGGCCTGAGCACGGCATCGATGTCTGCCTCCGTAATTTCGCCGTTATCAAGGGCTGCCTGAATATTGTCGGCAGAGTAGAACTTGGGCCGAAAGTCCAGCTCCCAACCCACCCCCGCCAGCAGGGCCTCGCTGGTGGCGTGCATGGCGCGCCGATCACTTTCAATCCAGCCCTTGAAGCCCCAGCGCTCACGCAGGGTCTTGACCAGAACGTCTCCGTTGTTGCAGATATGGGCGGTGTCATTCAGGTAAGGAAAGGCACACATGATGGTGGCGGCATTTCCGTCCTTGACTGCCATTTCAAAGGGCAACAGATAGAGCTCGTGCATCGCCCGGCTGGGAATACGTACCCCCGCCGTCCAGCGTTCGCGTTGAAACTCATGCTCGTTGCCGACGAAATGCTTGGGCTGGGCCTGCACCCCCTGAGACTGAATACCACGGACCTGAGCGGCGCCTATCACCCCCGCCAGATAGGGGTCCTCCCCCGCATATTCCTGGGCACGGCCGGCATAGGGCGAGCGGATCAGGTTCAGTGCCGGTCCCAGCAGCACCTGGTGGGCAAAGGAAAAGGTCTCTATGCCCACCACCTCGCCCCAGTCCTCCACCAGTTCAGGATCAAAACTGGCCACGGCCAGGGTCATGGAGGGGCCGCCGGTCATGACCGGCTCGCTGGTGCAGGAGCCACCGCGAACACCGTTACCGCCGTTGATTTCACGAATGGTAGGAATACCCAGACTGGGAATACCGGTAATGCTTCGCCCCACCACCGAGAAGTCACACTCCCGCAGGCTTTTATTGTTCCCACCGAGGTATTGGCCTGTGGGCACGGCCGACGCTTCGGGCAGGTTACCGATCTGCTGGATTTTTTCTTCTAGGCTCATCTGCGACAGAAGGCTGTCAGCAAATTCCTCGTGAGGAGTGGCGGCCGCCAGGCCAAAGGACAGGACCGCGGTCAACAGCACGGGCATACCCGTGCCTGCACGGCCTGTAATATTTGGAATAATCATCGTCATGTCTCCCATATACAGCTTGGGGCATATCTGACGATTCCTTGTCTAAATTGAAGAAGAGGGGCTACTTCGGCAGCGAGTGCAGCGCGATGCACGGAATAAAAAGAGTAATGCCACTGTACCGGGAAAGACCAGGCTGTCCCGATCCCGAAGCAAAACTGGCCAGAGACCTCCCCTGGCCAGCCAGTAAACACAGTAACAAGCATAGTTGCCGAACGTCGTGGTGACTAAAAAACAGCCAGCCTGGTCAAGCAAAAAACTGTCTGCCGGCAATACAAAAAATAAAAGCCCGGTCTGCCGGGCCTTTAGACGTTATTCAGACGGGATTGGCGGTTACACCACGCCCTGCTCGATCATGGCGTCGGCCACCTTGCGGAAACCGGCGATGTTGGCGCCCAGCACCAGGTTGTGGGGCTCGCCGAACTCGGCGGCGGTTTCGCTGGCGCTCAGGAAGATGTTCTTCATGATCACTTTCAGCTTCTCGTCCACTTCCTCAAAGCTCCAGCGCTGCATGCTGGCGTTCTGGGCCATTTCCAGCTGGCTGGTGGCCACACCGCCGGCATTGGCGGCCTTGCCCGGACCGTAGCTGATCTTGGCATCCAGGAACACTTCCACGGCGTCCTGGGTGGAGGGCATGTTGGCGCCTTCGGAAACTCCAATCACGCCATTGGCGATCAGCGCCTTGGCATCGGCTTCGGACAGCTCGTTCTGGGTAGCACAGGGGAAAGCCAGCTGGGCCGGAATACGCCATACCGCGTTGCCATCGGCCGGGTAGTCGGCGGCGGGAATGAACTTGGCTTCCGGGTGGGCGGTCACGTACTCGTCCAGACGGACCTTGCGCACTTCCTTGAGCTCCTTCAGGGTCTCCAGGTTGATGCCGGTTTCGTGGTAAATGGTGCCGCTGGAGTCGGAGCAGGTCACCGGAATGGCGCCCAGCTGGTACAGCTTCTCGATGGTGTAGATGGCCACGTTACCGGCACCGGACACCAGGCAGCGCTTGCCGGCCAGGGTGTCGCCCTTGGCTTCCAGCATGTACTGGGCGAAGTAAACGCAACCGTAACCGGTGGCTTCCTTGCGCACCAGGGAACCGCCCCACAGCAGGCTCTTGCCGGTGAACACGCCGTCGTAGTTGCCGGTCAGGCGCTTGTACTGGCCAAACATGTAGCCGATTTCCCGGGCGCCCACGCCGATGTCGCCGGCGGGCACGTCGGTGGTCGGGCCGATGTGACGGTACAGTTCATTGATGAAGGACTGGCAGAAACGCATGATTTCGCCGTCGGACTTGCCTTTGGGATCGAAGTTGGCGCCACCCTTGCCGCCGCCGATAGGCAGGCCGGTGAGGGCGTTTTTGAAGATCTGCTCAAAGCCCAGGAATTTGATGATGCCGGCGTTCACGCTGGGGTGAAAGCGCAGGCCGCCCTTGTAGGGACCCAGGGCAGAGTTGAACTCGATGCGGTAGCCCTTGTTCACCTGCACATTACCCTGATCGTCCACCCAGGGTACCCGGAACATGATCTGACGCTCGGGCTCGACCATGCGCTCGATGATGGCGTGCTTCTTGTACTTCTCGTTGGTTTCGAGAATGGGCTGCAGGGAGTCGAGCACTTCCTCTACCGCCTGGTAGAACTCTGCTTGTGCCGGGCTGGTCTTCTGCAGTTTGACAATGGTGTCATGAATATACGTCACGATGTCTTCCTTGTTATTGTTTCTAAACCTTTACTGGGGATACATCTTTAAGAGACCCCGCACTATTGAAATATGGCGCCGCTCTCGGGTCAATGACTAATTTTCAAATACATATACTAAAAAGAAGAATATTTATGCTTTCTTAGAACTTCGAGTCCGATCCCGGGCCCCTCTCGACCCCGGCGCAAGCGGTCTATGCTTGATCAGAACACAGCGAGGCAATCGATATGGATGTCAGCGGATCCTGGTCGGCACGGGATGAAGCCCTCGGCCAAAAACTGATCGAACAGGGGCAACTCACCGGCAAGGAGCTGAGCCGGCTGGCGCGCATGCAACGGGGCCAGCAGGAAGCCGTGCCCCTCACCCGTTTGCTGCTCAACCTGGGCATGATGTCGGAACGGGAGCTGGCCCGCACCCTGGCCGAGCAGTACTCCCTGCCACTGACAGAAAATGAGAGTTACCCCCTGGCGCCGCCGCTGGAGCAATCCCTGCCCTACCGCTTTCTCAAGGAACACCGCCTGGTTCCCCTGCATCAGGACCAAACCACCCTGGTGCTGGCCATGGTGGACCCTGGCGACGACTTCGCCCTGCAGGCCATGGCCATGTTGTGCGGCCAGCCGGTGCGGGCCCAGGTGGGGGTCAGCTCGGAAATCGATGCCGCCATCGAGCGGCTCTATGGCGCAGGCCAGAGCAAAATGGGCGATATCTTATCGGCGGTACAGGAAGAGGAGGAAACCGAGGAACGCATCGCCCAGCTCAAGGACATGGCCAGCGAGGCCCCGGTGATCCGGCTGGTCAACCTGCTGATTCAGAAGGCGGTGGAGCTGAGGGCGTCGGACATTCACGTGGAGCCTTTTGAAAACCGGCTCACCATTCGTTACCGCATCGACGGGGTGCTGCAACAGGGCGAGGCGCCGCCGGTGAACATGACCCCTGCCATTATTTCGCGCATCAAGATCCTGGCCCGGCTCAACATTGCCGAACGCCGCCTGCCCCAGGACGGCCGCATTGAGCTGAAGGTGCAGGGCCAGGATCTCGACATTCGTGTCTCCACCGTGCCCACCATGCATGGTGAAAGCCTGGTGATGCGCCTGCTCAACCGGGAAAGCGTGGTGCTCGACTTTGACGCCCTGGGCTTTGCCGGCGATACCAAAGCCAGGCTGCAGCAGGTGCTGGCCATTCCCCACGGTGTGCTGCTGGTGACCGGCCCCACCGGCAGCGGCAAAACCACCACCCTCTATACCGCGCTCAACCGCCTCAATACCACGGAGCGCAAGCTGATCACGGTGGAAGACCCGGTGGAATACCAGATGGAGGGCATCAACCAGATCCACGTTAAGCCCGCCATCGGCCTGACCTTTGCCAGCGCCCTGCGCGCCATCGTGCGCCAGGATCCCGACGTCATCATGGTGGGGGAAATGCGCGATCTGGAAACCGCCCGCATCTGTGTGCAGTCGGCGCTCACCGGCCACCTGGTGCTGTCCACCCTGCATACCAATGACGCCGCCAGCAGCGTGACCCGGCTGCTGGAAATGGGGGTGGAAGACTACCTGCTCACCTCCACCCTCAACGGCGTGGTCGGCCAGCGCCTGATAAGGGTGCTCTGCCCTCACTGCAAGGAAAGTTATGAACCGCTGCCGGAACTGGTACGGGAGCTGAAGCTGGAACCCCTGGTGCCCGGCGAGCCGGTGCGGCTGTACCGCCCCGTGGGCTGCCCCCACTGTGCCCACACCGGCTACCACGGCCGGCTGGCCATTCAGGAGCTGCTGGTGATGAACGACGACATTCGCAGGCTGGTGCTGAGCCACGCCGACGCCGGCCAGATCCAGCGCGCCGCCGTGGCCGCCGGCATGCGCACCATGTATGGCGACGGCCTGCTCAAGGCCCGGCAGGGGATCACCAATGTGGAAGAGGTGATTCGGGTCACCCAGGAGGCCTGAGATGGCGCTGTTTCACTTTCGGGCCGTCAGCCACAGCGGCGAGGAGCAGGAAGGCCGGCTGGAAGGGACCGATCAGCAGGCCATCGTGCTGCAACTGCAGCAGCGGGGGCTTATTCCGCTCAGCGTGGAACCCGCCGGCGAACGCCGTACCGGCTGGCTGAACATGAAACTCCGCCTGGGCCGCCGCGGCACCGGTGAGCGGCAGATCCAGGCCCTCACTCAGGATCTGGCTGCCCTGCTCAAGGCCGGGGTGCCCCTGGAACGGGCCCTGGGCATCATGATCCAGGTGCGCGACCGTGAAGACGACACTCATTTGCTGCACCGCCTGCGCGAGGGCATACAGCGGGGCCAGGCGCTGTCGGCGGTACTGGCAGAGCAGGACGCAGGCTTTTCCGCCTTTTACCTCAACATGATCCGCGCCGCCGAGATCTCGGGCAATCTGGAGCAGGGGCTGACGGATCTGGCGCTGTACCTGGAGCGCAGCCGCCGGCTGCGGGAAAAGGCGCTGTCGGCGCTGATTTATCCGCTGATCCTGCTGCTGGTGTCGGCGGCCTCGCTGCTGATCATTCTCACCTACGTCATTCCCCAGTTTCAGCAGCTATTTGCCGACATGGGCCAGGCCATGCCCCTGCCCACCCGCATCGTGATCGGCGCCGCCGACGTCATTCGGCACGCCGGCCCCTGGCTGCTGCTGGGACTGCTGCTGGTGCTGCTCTATGCCCGTCGCCGGCTGCGAGAACCCGGGGTTCGCCGGGCCTGGCACCGGCTGCTGCTGCGCCTGCCCCTGGCCGGGCCACTGATCCAGCGGCTGGAAGTGGCCCGCTTCAGCCGCAGCCTGGGCACCCTGATGAAAGGCGGTGTGCCCCTGCTGGCCGCCCTCGACATCGCCCGCCAGACCCTGGGCAACCAGCTGCTGATGGAGATCCTGGCCGAAGCCGGCCGCGACCTTAAGGAAGGCAAGCGGCTGGCGGAGCCGCTGCAGGCTTCGGGCCGGTTTCCGCCCCTGGCGATACAGATGATTCGAGTGGGCGAGGAAACCGGCCAGCTGGAAGACATGCTGCTCAAGGTGGCCGACACCTACGACCGGGAAGTGGAAACCGCCATCGGGCGCCTGCTGACCATACTGGAGCCGGTGCTGATCCTGGGCCTGGGGGTGCTGATTGCCGGCATCATCATTTCCATGCTGGTGGCCATTCTCGGCATCAACGAACTGCCCATCTGAGGAGGCAAAAATGCGTCATCCACATCAACCCAAGGGATCCGGTTTTACCCTGCTCGAGCTGCTGGTGGTGCTGGTGATCCTGGGACTGCTGGCCAGCCTGGCCGGTCCCCAGGTGCTGCGCCAGCTGGGCGGCTCCAAGACCAAGACGGCGGCACTGCAGATCAAGGAGCTGGGTACGGCGCTGGATCTGTACCGGCTGGAAGTGGGTCGTCATCCCACTACCGGTGAGGGGCTGGAGGCGCTGATCAGCGCCCCCGCCGGTGCCAGAGGCTGGAACGGCCCCTACCTGAACAAAAAATCGGTGCCGCAGGATCCCTGGGGCTACGACTACCAGTACCGCTCTCCCGGCCAGCATGGTGAGTTCGACCTGTTCAGCCTGGGCGCCGACAACCAAGAAGGAGGTTCGGGTGAAGCCCAGGACGTGGTCAGCTGGGAGTAAAAACACCGGCTTTACTCTGCTGGAACTGCTGGTGGTGCTGACCATCGCCCTGCTGGCCCTGACCGTGGCCCTGCCGCGCTTTGCCGCTCTGCTGCCCGGCGCCGAGCTGAAAAGCTACAGCCGCCAGAGCGCCGCCCTGCTGCGGCTGGCCCGCAGCCAGGCCATTGCCACCGGCGACAGCGTGACCCTGACGCTGAACAGCGGGCAGCGGCAAACCCGGCTGTCCGGGCAGATCCCGGCGCATCCCTGGCCAGCGGGAATAACACTGAGCCTGACCGGCACCGGGCCACAGCCGCCTGCCAGTGCCTCCGCCGAGCTGGTGTTCTACCCCGACGGCGCCAGCAGCGGCGGCACCCTGAAGGTGGCCGGCAAAAACCGACAATATCGTATTCAGATCGACTGGCTCACCGGCCGGGTGTCTTTCGATGATCCCCCGCTCACGCCATAACCAGAAGGGCTTTACCCTGCTGGAAGTGCTGGTGGCCTTTGCGGTGCTCACCGTTGCCCTGGGAGTACTGCTCACGATTTTTTCCCTGGCGATCCGCACCACCCAGACCGCCCTGGACCAGCAAAAGGCGGTGCTGCTGGCGGAGTCGAAACTGGCCGAGCTCGACGCCGCCCTGACCCTGCGTCCCGGGGTGGAGCGGGGGACGTTCGACGACCGCTTTGCATGGGAGACCCGCATTGAGGAGTTCGACAGCCGGCCCCTGCTGGACAACCAGTCCATGTTGCTTCCCTACCGGCTGTCGGTGACGGTGAGCTGGAGCGAGCGCCGTCACTATGAACTCACCACCCTGCGGTTGGTGCGCACGGAGGCCCGATGATGCCAACCGAATTAAATTGCCGTTCAGGTACTGACTGCAGCTCCACGGTCGCCGTTTGCTGTGGTCACTCCCGAGAAGGCGGGAGTCCATGCTGTATGTCCTCGGCGGTAACACGCCTTCGAACACGCACGCGCGGCTTTACCCTGCTGGAGCTGATGGTGGCCCTGAGCCTGCTGACCCTGCTGGCAGGGCTGATGTTCGGCGGCTTTCGCATTGCCAGTCACGCCTGGCAAACCGTGGACGAGCACAACAGCCAGCTGAGTGAAACCGTACAGGCCCAGCGTTTTCTGCGCCGGCTGCTGGCTCGCAGCCAGGCCCGCTCGGTGCCGGAAACCCGGGACGCCTCCCTGCTTTCCTTTCAGGGAGACCAACGCTCGCTGATTTTCCTCTCTACCCTGCCCCAGCGAGACAGCCGCGTCACTCAGCCGGCCTGGTTCTACCTGGCACTGGACGACAGCGTTCCCGAACAACCGATGCTGGTGCTGAAAACTCAAGCCCTGGCCGGCCTAGACGCCCCCACGCCGGAGCAACCGGAGATCACCTTTGACTGGTACCAGCTGGTGGACGACTTTCAGCCCCCAAACGACATAGCGCCCTTGCTGACCCTGCCCGCCGCGGCCTTTCGCCTCGACTACCTGCCTTCGGAAGAAAACGGTCTGCAGCTCGATTGGCAGGCGGACTGGCAACAGCAAGACAGGCTGCCATTACTGGTACGGCTGCAACTGAATGAAGACTGGCCGGCGCTGATCGTGTCTCCCGGGGAACAGGCCAATGTCGTTAAACAAATGCGCTAACCAAAAGGGCATTGCCCTGATCAGCGTGCTGTGGCTGCTGTTGTTGCTGACGGTGCTGGCCTCGGGGCTGTCGGTGAACAGCCGCCACCAGGCCCGGCAGAGCGGCAACATCGCCACCGCCACCCAGCTGCAGCAGGGGGCTGACGCCGGCCTGCACCTGGCGCTGCTGGCCCTGGCCCAACCGCCGGCTCAGCAACCCTGGCTGGCCGACGGCAGCCCCCATGTGGTGCCGTTCGGCGACATGTCGGTGTATGTGGCGCTGTTTAACGAAAGCGGCCGTATCGATCTCAACACCGCCGGCCCCGAACTGCTCGATGGCCTGCTGGCCACCGTCGAGCCCGACGACGCCCTGCGTGGCCGGCTGACAGACGCCATTCTGGACTGGCGCGACGGCGACGATCTGCGCCGGCTCAATGGCGCCGAGCTCGACGATTATCTGGCGGCCGGCCTGGATTACGGTCCCGCCAATGCCCCCTTTACCTCGGTGGACGAGCTGCAGCAGGTACTGGAGATGACGCCTGAACTTTACCGGAAAATTCGTCACAGCCTGACCCTGCGCAACCCGCGCCGGGGCATCAACCCGCAGTTCGCCCCCCGGCAGGTGTTGCTGGCCCTGCCCGGCGTCAGCGAAGCCACGGTGGATCAGTTTATTGAAGACAAACGCGTCCGGCATGAAGCGGGCCAGCCACCTCCGGCCACCGACCTGTTTCCCCAGGCGCTGCTCTCTAGCGGCCCCCCCGGGGTCAACTACACTATTCATACTGAAGCCCGAATGAATACGGTATATCGCTACCGGCTGACCGCCACTCTGCTCAACCGTCCGAGTCAGCCCCTGCTACTGAAGGCGGAACAGGAATTTATTCCGCTGTTTACCGACACAGCCCCTGACGGAGACGCCCTATGGATGGGGACCGAATGACTCAGGCACTTGGCCGCCATGGCCGCCAACTGACACAAACACTGGCCCGGTTCTGGGGCTGGTGGAGCGGACAGCTAATTACCTTGCTGCCGGAACGGCTGCGCCGGCGACTGCTTCGCCCCGGTCAGTCACTGTGCATTTATGCTGAGCAGGATCAATACCGGCTGCAACTGCAGCCCGATGGCCACGTCCAGGCACTGGCAGACATGACTCCCGCCGAACGGCAGCAACTGGTGCAAAAGGCCACTCGAGTGCGGTTGTGCCTGCCCGCCAGCGAGCTGCTGCTGACCCGACTCACCCTGCCCGCCGCCACCGCCGGCAACCTGGACAATGTGCTGCGCTTTGAAATGGACCGACACACGCCCTTTACCGCCGATCAGGTGTATTTCGGCTTTACCGTCGCCCCCCGGGAAAAACACAGCCCGCATATTCAGGTCAGCCTGCTGCTGGCGCCCAAAACGCCGGTTGACGCTCACCTTGCCGAGCTCTCGGCCCTGGGGCTGTCCCCTTCCCTGCTGTGCGATGCCGACCATGCCGAAGCCCCCTCCATTGCCCTGCCTGTGGCTCCCGGCGGCGCCAGCCAGGGCGCGGGCCGGCTGAAAAACCTGCACGGCGCCCTGGTACTGATCATGCTGTTGTTGCTGATCGCCGTGCCCCTTTACCACCGCCAGAGCCGCATCGACAGCCTTAGCGCCGAACTGGAGCCGCCCCGCCAACGGGCCGAGCAGGCCGCCGCCCTCAAACGCCAGCTGGACGCCCTGCGCGACAGTCGGGCGTTTCTCAGCAACAAGAGAGCCGAACGCCCGCCCACCCTGCCACTGCTGGACGAGCTCACCCGCCAGTTACCCGATCATACCTGGCTGACCCGGCTGGAGCTGGGGCACGACACCCTGCAGATCCGCGGCGAGTCGGCCAATGCCTCCGAGCTGATTGGCCTGCTGGAAGGCTCTCCATTGTTTTCCGACGTGCGCTTCAGTTCGCCAATCACCAACAACCCGGCCACCGGCAAGGATCGTTTCATGATCACCGCCCGGCTGAATGAGGGAACGCTGCCATGAACCTGGATGCCCGGCAACAGCAACTGGCGGCACTGGGCCTGCTGCTGCTGGTGGTACTGCTGGTGTTCAGCCTGTTCATCAGCCCGCTGTTCAGCCTGTTCTGGCGCCAGGGCCTGATAACGCGCCAGCTGGAGTCCCAGCTGGCGCGTTATCAGGCCCTGGCCGGCGAGCTGGAGCAAACCGAGCAACAGCTGCAACGGCTGAGGGCCAGTGCGCCCGACGACAACCTCTACCTGCCCGAACAGCGTCCTGCCCTGGCCCAGGCCTGGCTGCAGCAGCACCTTAACCGCCGAGTGGCCCAAAGCGGCGGCCAGCTGGTGAGCATTCAGAACGCACCGGCAGCCAGCGATGGCCCGCTGCCGGAAGTCATGCTGCGGGTGCATCTGCGCAGCGAACTCAGCGAGCTGGTACCGCTGATCCATGCCCTGGAGTCGGGCACGCCGGCGCTGTTTATCGAGGATCTGGTGATTACCGCCTCCCCCCGCCGGGCACGCCAGCGCAACAATCAGGCCGTGCTCCGCCGGCAAAGCGCCCGAGTACAGGACATCCCCTCCCTCGACGTACGTTTCAGCCTGCTCGGCTATACCCGACAGGAGGCGCCATGACGCTCACCCCCTGGCCCCTGCTACTGATGCTGTGGCTGCCGGCGGCGCAGGCGCAGACCGAGGAGCCCGACTATCCACCGCTGGAGCAATTTGATGCCCTGCTGGAACGGCCGCTGTTCAACGCCAGCCGACGGCCCGAGGCCGAGGAAGACAACCGCGCCCCCCTGAGCGAAAGTGCCGCCCACATGCGTGAAAAATGGCGTCTGAGCGGTGTGGTGTGGGAACACGGTCAGCAGTTGGCCCTGTTCAGCGAGCGGCAAGACGAAGGCAGGCAGCGGTTACGCACCGGCATGTATCTGGAGGGCAACTGGCTGCTGGAGGAGATCACCGAACACAGCGTCACCCTGACCGACAATGACCAGCGCCTGCGGCTGGAACTGTGGGAGCCGAGAGCACCGTCCACCCGGCCGCTGCCGGAGCCGAGTCCGCCACCGAAGGCGGACGAACCGCCGGAGCAGAACACTCACAACGGCGACCAGCCGGAGACCGTACAGGGAAGTAACGGGGAGTCATTATGAACAAGCTTTTATTATCTCGCTGGCTGGGCGCCGGCCTCATTGGCACCCTGCTGGTGGCCTGCACCACCCCCACCGGCGACCGGGGGGCGCTCGACAAGCCCTGGGGCAAGGAACGAGTCAGCAGCAGCTATGATCCGGTCAGGCTGCCAGCGGGCGAACAGCCCGCAGACCGACTGCCCGCCAGCTTGACCCCGGCACCGACAGTCCCCCCCGCGACCCGCAGCGAAATCTACCGGGGCTCGGGCAACTTTATGCGTCTGGACCAGGCGGAGCAGGCCCGGGAACCGGCCCCCGGTGACGTCACCCTCAACTTTCAGGGCTCCGACATTGCCGAGGTGGTCAAAACCATACTGGGCGACATTCTGCAGCTCAATTACTCCCTCGACGAACGGGTGCGCGGCCAGGTGTATCTGCAGACCAGCCGGCCCATTCGTCAGGACGACCTGCTGCCCACCCTCGAAAGCCTGCTGCAAACCCACGGCGCCGCCCTGGTGCACAGCAACGGCCTGTTCAACGTGGTACCCGCCGGTGAAGTGCCGCCCTCGGCGCTGAATCCGCGGCTCACTCCCACCGCCGAACGGGGTTACCAGATGCTGATTTTGCCCCTGCGCTACATTGGCGCCCGGGAAATGGAGAAAATCCTGGAGCCGGTCAAGTCCCGCCAGGGCGCCATGATGGTGGACGACAGGCGCAATCTGCTCACCCTGGTGGGCACCCGGGACGAGCTCACCAACATTCGCGATACCGTCCATCTGTTTGATGTGGACCAGTTACGCGGCATGTCGGTAGGGCTGTTCCGGCTGCAGGCCAGCAGCGCCGAAATCATCGCCAGCGAGCTGCAGGCCATTTTCGGCGACGAGGCCGAGGGCCCACTGGCGGGCATGGTGCGCTACCTGCCCATAGAGCGGCTCAACGCCCTGCTGGTGATCACCCCCCAGGAGCGCTACCTGACCGATGCCCGAGTATGGATAGAACGGCTGGATCGGGCCGAAAACCCCCGTGGCCTCAACATGTATGTGTATCACGTGCAGAACGGCAAGGCCGACCACCTAGCCGAACTGCTTAACCAGCTGTTTGACAGCCAGCGCCGCAACAGCGCCGGCTCCTCCCTGCCGCCGGCCACCAGCACCAGCGAAGAAGGCAGCCCGGTGCAGATTGCCACCGGCATTAGCGCCGCCAACCTGGATGTGGGGGAAGTGAGCGTCATCGCCGACACCGAACGCAACGCCCTGGTGGTGATGGCCGCCAGCGCCGACTACGAGAAGGTGGAGCAGGCCATCAAGCGGCTGGATCAGCTGCCGCTGCAGGTGCTGGTGGAAGCCACCATAGTGGAAGTGAGCCTGGAAGACGAACTGCGCTACGGCCTGCAATGGTATTTCAAAAACAACCTGGGCGGCGGTCGCAGCGGCGTGGGTGCCGTGGGGGCGCTGCCCATTCCTTCCCCCTTTGACGGCGGCCTGGACGTCAGCGCCAGCTACGAGGTGTTCAACGCCGCCGGCACCCGGGCCCTGCTCCAGGCCCTGGCCAGCGACTCCAAGGTCAACGTGATCTCCTCCCCCTCGCTGATGGTGCTCGACAACCAGAAGGCGCTGATCCGCGTGGGGGATCAGGTGCCCATTCGCACCTCGGAAACCACCAACCTCAACAGCGACATAGGCAACGTGACCAGCACCATTCAGTATCGCGATACCGGTGTGTTGCTGGAAGTCACCCCGCGAGTAAACGCCGGCGGCATGGTGGTGCTGGAGCTGGTGCAGGAGGTGAACGACGTGGCCACCACCACCAGCTCCAACATTCAGTCGCCCACCATTACCCAGCGTAAAATCGATACCCGGGTAGCGGTGCAAAGCGGTGAAACCCTGGTGCTGGGGGGGCTTATCCGCGAAAACACCACCCGCGACAGCCAGGGTGTGCCCGGCCTTCGCCATGTGCCGGTGCTGGGCTGGCTGTTTGGCAGCAGCGGCACCAACACCCGCCGCACCGAGCTGGTGGTGCTGATCACCCCCACCGCCGTGGCCAGTGCCATCGACGCCCGCGCCGTCACCCAGGAATACCGCAGCAAACTGCAGCAGGTGGCGATGTAACAAAGAACGGGCATGCCCAAAGAATGGGATGCCCCTTGCCATGTATCATTTACGATACCGTAATAATAAAAAACAATACTTATAAAACAGCTAGTTACCTTTTTCCTTAAGATGACGTGTTAACTATCGTTGACAATCTGTTTCCCCTTACGGTTTTCCATTCGAGACTATCTGATATAAATCAGCAAGATATCGTTTATGGCATGGTTTCTGCCTTTATTCGAACACCCCGCCAGGTCGCCGTCTGCTTCTGATGCTGCCGACCCGGCTGTTGTGGTTGAACCAAGGAGACAGAATCATGTTATTCCGAAACAACGGTAAGCCAGGCAACACCGGTACCCGGCTTCGTATTTTCGCCGCGGCCGGTGCCTGCAGCCTGATCATGACGCTCAGCCTGCCGCTGGCTCAGGCTGCGGGATCGGTGGAGCCCTATGTTGAAAAGGGAAACTATAAACTGAGCTGTGAATATGGCCAGTATGCTTTCAAGATTGATCCCTTCAGTTATGGCACCCACACCGACACCAAGACAAACACCAGCTTCATCATAAAAAAAGGCGAATATGAAAAGTCGTTCAACTGGGAAATACATTACGGTGGCGTTACCAAGATTGCGGTAAAGGGAGGACCAGACACCAACCTGTATCATCATGAATATCCGGTTGATTCAGGCAGCGGGCTTTACGCTCCCGATAACAAGGGTGGTCAGCGGTCCGATGTCAGTCATGTGACCTTCTGTTACGAGCCGGCCAAGGCCAGCATAGAAGTCACCAAGAAGTGTTTAGAGCAGGATCAGAATAAAGATTACAACTCATTCACTGCTAGGAATACCGTTACCATCAAGAACACCGGTGACATTCCCCTGCAAAAGATATGGCTGGAGGAAAAGCTTGATAACTGTACCATTGTGGAGATCAACGGTTATCCCCACGAGCAAAAACTGTACAAGGATCAACCGGCCTTACTTGAAAACATAACGCTGGATAATAAGGACGATTACGCAACCCTGATCATCAGCTGCAAAACTGATGATCCCAATGTCGTCAATCATGTGCAGGTCAAGGGCGAGACCAAATACGGAAAGTATGTAGACAGCTATGCCATGTCCGATCCCTACCAGCAATGCAAGTTTGTTTATCAGCCCGGCGTTACCGTGGAAAAGACCTGTGTCGATGACAGCGTCCACCTGCAAGCAGTCACTTCAGAGTCCATGAAGCTGCTGGCGGTACGGGTCTGCCCGTCCATTACCATTTACAACAACGGTAACGAAAGCCTGAAAGACATCAAGGTGACCGATGCGTCAATTCCTTTGCTGGCCGAAGGTTATATTCTCAAGGATGTGGCGCTCTATCCTCATACGGAAATCAATCTTGCCGAGTGGCTTGCTGAACATGACCAATACAGTACCAGTGACAGCCTCTGCTACTACCCGGATGTTCCCCGCGGCCATGATGGCTATCCCCTGCCAGTACTGGACGAAACCATAGAGTATGACGACAGGTATGCTCCCGACACTGCCGCCTTCTTTAACCAGGTCAAGGTAGTCGCGACAGGCTACAAGTCCTACACCGAGGTGGCAGACGACGACACCACCTACAGCTACGATGAAGAAAATCATCAGTGGGTAGCGGAATGCCCGCTGTGTGCCCCCTGCCCCGAGTGCGACAAGGATACTGAATATTAATCTGCAGGGCATTCTGGCAAGCAAAAGGGGCGGCATCAGCCGCCCCTTGTACGATGAACGTCCGTCAATAACGTATTCCCGATTCATCCCACAAGGAAATATAGCGGCAACAATGACGACGGGGAAAATAACGACAACATAAAACAGAACCTGAACGAACCCACACATGTCCCAGTTTTTTACTGTCGGGCTGTTTGCCGGAACACTTTTTTATCCGTTGATGTTTCATGGCGACCATGCCTCATGCCATTACCACCCAAGGACATGAGGCAAGTTTTACACCACCTTGAACAAGTTTTTGTTTATCAGCAGGTTGTGAAAGCGTTTATGCCTCGCCGTGCTTAAAAGTGTTAACCACAAGAAACAGCAGGCGTTTATTTTATTTGGTATTTGGCAGCCGGTGTTTTTCCATCAGCCGGTACAGAGTGACGCGGGAAACCCCCAGTAACTTGGCCGCCAGCGACACGTTATTGCCGGCTTTTTTCAGGCTGCGCCGAATGGCCTGGCACTCGGCCTGATTGCGGGCTTCCTCCAGGGTAGGCACGGACTGGGCCTGATCGCCGCCCAGCCCCAGATCAGCCGCGGTGATCAGCCGGTGCTCGCTCATCACTATGGCCTTGCGCACCCGGTTGATCATTTCCCGCACATTGCCAGGCCAGTCGTGGCAGTTCATGGCCGCCATGGCCTTGCGGCTGAAACCGCGCACCCTGTGATGGCGGCCTTCGGTAAACTTGCGAAAAAAGAAGTTGGCCAGCAGCTCAATGTCCCCCTCCCGCTCCTTGAGATCCGGCACCTCTATGCTGAGCACGTTCAGCCGGTAGTAAAGATCTTCCCGAAAACCACCCTCTCGCACTGCAGCCTCCAGATCCCGGTGGGTGGCGGCAATGACCCGGGCGTCGATATACAGGGTTTCATGCCCGCCCAACCGCTCTATGGTTTCTTCCTGCAGAAAACGCAGCAGGTTCACCTGCAGCGACAGCGGCAAATCGCCAATCTCGTCCAGAAACAGGGTGCCGCCGCCGGCGGCTTCTATGCGTCCAATCTTGCGACAATGGGCCCCGGTGAAGGCGCCCTTCTCATGGCCAAACAACTCGGTCTGGATCAGGTTTTCCGGCAGGGCACCACAGTTGAGTGCCACAAAGGGCCCGTTGTGGCGGGGAGAACGCTGGTGAATGGCCCGGGCGATCAGCTCTTTGCCGGAGCCGCTGCTGCCGGTGATCAGCACGGTGGCATCCACCCCGGCCACCTTGCGGATCTGGCTGAACACCAGCCGAATAGCCGGGCTGGCGCCCACCATCTGGCACTCCTCCCGGTAACGGCGCAACTCGTCTTCCTTCTCCCGCAGCCGGCCCAGTCCCCAGGCATGGCCAAGGGTGGCACAGAGATAAGGCGCCTTGTCTTTCAGCGGCAGGGTGTAATAGTCAAAAAAATAGTCGTATATCAGCTCGCTGGTGGCGCCGTTGTTCAGCTGCTCCGGCTCTATCAGGGCTATCCAGTTGAGCGGCGGCGTCCCTTCCACCAGCCGCTCAAAGTTGCCGCGCTGCTCCTCATTGAGCTCGCCAATATGGGCCAGTGCCACCTGGAAACTGTCATTATCGAGAGCGGATTTGGCCTCGGCCACGGAGTCGGCTCGAACGATCTGCCAGTTTTCCAGACCAGCCAGCAGCTCGGTACGGGGGGATGACGAGAGAGACAGGTAGAGCACCTTTCTTGAGTCCATGCTGCCATGCCCCGCACTGCAATGATGATGTGCTCCGCTGTTCATGCTGTTATCAGCCCCTTCCCCTGGAACGGATATTCACCAGTTTAGTACAGGCGCCGCACTATCCCGGTAAAAGCGGCCTCTGGCTTCTATATTTAAACAGATTCAATACCAGGGACGGCCATCATGTACGGTGATTACTTCGGGTTAACGGATCTGCCCTTTTCCATTGCGCCGGATCCCCGTTTTCTTTATTCCAGCCAGCAGCACCGGGAAGCACTGGCTCACCTCCAGTATGGCCTGCACTGCCCCGGCGGCTTTGTGCTGCTGACCGGCGAGGTGGGTACCGGCAAAACCACGGTGTGCCGGTGCCTGCTGGAGCAGGTGCCGAAGCACACCGAACTGGCCTTGATGCTCAGCCCCGGCGGTAGCGCCATCGAACTGCTCGCGGCCATTTGTCAGGAGCTGAAGGTGGCCGTCCCCGAGCAACCCGATGTCCGGCAGCTGACCAATGCCATTCACCATCATTTGCTGGAGTCTCACGCCAATGGGCGCCATACCGTGCTGCTTATTGACGAGGCACAAAATCTGTCGGTCGAGCAGCTGGAGCACATTCGGCTGCTCACCAACCTGGAAACCAACACCCAAAAACTGCTGCAAATCATGCTGCTGGGTCAGCCGGAGCTGGCAGAAACCCTGGCCCGGCCCGAGCTTCGGCAACTGTCCCAGCGCATTACCGCCCGCTATCACCTGACACCGCTGTCGTTTGATGAAATGCGCGCCTACATTGCCCACCGGTTGTCGGTGGCAGGCATAGAAGCCCAGCTGTTTCAGCCTGCCAGCCTGCGCCGGCTGTATCGCCTGACCGGCGGCGTGCCCCGGCTGATTAACGTGATCTGCGACCGAGCCCTGCTCGGCGCCTTTGTGCAACGTCTGCCCAGAGTGGATGCGGCCACCCTGAACCGGGCGGCCGTGGAGGTACTGGGCAGCACGGCCTTTGTTTCCCGCCGGCGTGCACCGGCCATCGCCACGGCGTTGCTGGCTCTGGTCGCCGGACTGGCCCTGGCCGGCTGGCAATACCGCAGCGAGGTGTCGCATCTGCTGATGGCGCAGGAAGCGCCCACAGCTTCTGCCGCACCGAAGCCGGCCGTTACAGCAGCCGACGCTGTACTCCCTCCCCCGGCTGCCAACGCTGCCGACTCCCCGACGACGCCATGGCCGGAAATAGACACCGAGCTCAGCCAGGTCATGGCTTACCGGCAGCTGTTTGCGCTCTGGCAACTCAACTACGATCCCGCCACCCAGCCGGTGGTGTGTCGTTATGCCCGCAGTCGGCAGCTGGACTGCACCGTGCAGAACGCCAGCCTCGCCACCCTCAAGGCACAAAATCACCCGGCGGTATTCCGGCTGGAACGGCCGGGGCACCCGCCCCTGTACGCAACCCTGACCGCCATCAAGGATGAGCAGGCCAGCATCACGGTGGGCGGGCACAACCTGCAGGTGCCACTGGCGCAGCTGGAAGCCTGGTGGCCCGGCAGTTACGTCATGCTGTGGCAGCCGCCGCCCCGCTACCAAGGGCCCATGGGCACGGGCAGTCGGGGCGAAGCGGTGACCTGGCTGGAACAGCGGCTGGCCGAATGGCGGGGCCGCCCGGCGCGCCCCGCCCAGCGCCATTACGACGAGGTGCTGAGCACCGAGGTACGGGCATTTCAGCGCAGCAAGGGACTCACACCGGACGGCATTTTCGGCCCCCAGACCGGCATTTATTTCAGCGCCAGCCTGCAGGGTAGTCTGCCCCGGCTCAGCGACTAACCGGAGGCGCGAACGTGTCTTATATTCTTGATGCCCTGAAACAGTCGGAACGCCGCCGCAACAGCCGGACTATGGTAAGTGGACCTGTGTCGCCCGCCGAGATATCGCCCCCACCGACGCTGCCGTTTTACCGCCGCCGGGGGCCCTGGCTGCTGCTCATTCTGCTATTGGCACTGCCGCTGGGTATTGGCCTGGGACGTTTTGGCGCCGGCTGGCTGGGGTTGTCGTCTGCGCCTGAGGCCATCATTCCCCCCCCGGGCCCGGTCGCTGCCACGCCCGATGCCCCCATGGTCATTGCCTCCCATTCACCCCGTATTTTGCTGGAAGCACCACCGGCGGTCAGCCTGAACGGGTCCGAGCCGGGCCCAACTCCCCGGCCACAACAGGCCACGGCCCCACCGCCACCAGTGCCGGCCGAGGAAACCCGAACGCCCGAGCCGGTGTTTGATCCCGGAGTGCCGGACCTGCGGATGTTGCCCGCCAGCATTCGCAGCCGGCTGCCGACGCTCACGTTGTCGGTACACATTTATGCGTCGGATCCGGCCGCGCGCATGGTCAATATCAATGGTCAAATGGTGCGGGAAGGACAAAGCGCCGCTGGCCTGACCGTACAACGCATTACCCCCAAAGGCGTGATACTGAACTTTGAAGGCAGCGATTTTCACCTGTATTCGATTGGCGGCTGAGGGTTCATGACCCTGTCTTGAGGTAAGATGGCGGCTCTGTTTGCCAATGCGAGTCATGCCATGAGTCACTTTACCCTGCTGGTGGGATCCACCCTCGGCAGCGCCGAGGATCTGGCCGAAGAAATGGCCGATCAACTGCAATCGATCGGCCATTCAACGGTTATTCACACTTCTCCCCAGCTTGATCACATCTTGATCGCCCCCGATCATTACCTGCTGCTGGTGTGCTCCACCCATGGCGCCGGCGATCTGCCCGACAACATTCAGCCCTTGCTGGAAGCACTGCAGCAGCAACGCCCTCCATTGCAGGGGCTCAGCTACCTGGCCGTGGGCCTGGGCGACACCAGCTACGATACCTTCTGTCACGCCATACAAAGGCTGGATCAACAGCTGGAATCCCTGGGTGCCGGCCGGATCGGGGATCGGCTGGAAATTGATGTCAGCGCCGGGGATCCCCCCGAGCAACAGGCGCAGATCTGGCTGGATCAGTGCCTGAATGAGGCCGGGATCCGCTGATATTCACGCCGGCCCGTGATCAACCCGGCACCCCTGAGCCGCGGATCTGAATTTCTTCCACCAAGTTATCAACAGATCCCGGCCTGCAGATCATTTCCATCAGAAAACCGTTTCCGCCAAGGTATGTGGATAAGCATGGTTCAAACCGGTGTTAAACCTATAGTTATCCTATAAACTAAATTTCTTTCCGCCGGCACCTGTGCATAAAGTGGCAAGTTAACCACCCTTCATACCGGAGTACGGGATCTGTTTTCCACATCAAGCGATCGGTGATAAGTAAATGATCTCCATGATCAAAAAGTGCTTATACACAGATCCGGGCGATGCTAATAACAGATCCAACAGAAGATCGATCTAAAGATCTAAGATCTATAAGCGATCGCCGGATCCGCCCTGATCCGGTTTCCATCCCCTTCACAAACCGGCTAAAATGAGCGCCCCCTGAACAGGGTCGCCAGTTCACTGAGCGGCCGGCACCAGGGGCCGTGGATCCTTTCAGCCGAGTGTTTCAAGAGTGTTCGTTATGCAATATGAAGAATGGTTTGATGTCATCGTGGTCGGTGGTGGCCACGCCGGAACGGAAGCCGCTGCCGCCGCTGCCCGTATGGGGGCGAACACCCTGTTGCTGACGCACAATATCGATACCCTCGGACAAATGTCCTGTAACCCGGCCATTGGCGGCATCGGCAAGGGACATCTGGTCAAGGAGATCGATGCCCTGGGCGGGATCATGGCCCAGGCCGCCGACAACGCCGGTATTCAGTTTCGTACCCTGAACGCGTCAAAAGGCCCGGCGGTACGTGCCACCCGGGCTCAGGCGGATCGTCAGCTCTATCGCCAGGCGGTCAGAACCCGGCTGGAAAACCAGCCCAACCTGAAGATCTTTCAGCAGGCCTGCGACGATCTGATCCTCGACGGCGACACCGTCACCGGAGTGATCACCCAGACCGGCCTGAAGTTTTACGGTAAAACCGTGGTGCTCACCGTAGGGACCTTTCTCAATGGCCGTATTCATATCGGCATGGACAACTACCAGGGCGGCCGTGCCGGGGATCCACCCTCCATCGCCCTGGCCAGTCGCCTGCGCGAACTGCCGCTGCGTATCGACCGGCTGAAAACCGGCACCCCCCCCCGTATTGACGCCAACAGCGTGGATTTTTCGGTGATGCAGCCCCAGCCCGGCGACCACCCGACCCCGGTGTTTTCCTTCATCGGTAGCCGGGCGGATCAGCCCCGCCAGGTGCCCTGCTACATCACCCACACCAACGAGCGCACCCATGAAGTGATCCGCCAGAACCTGGATCGCAGCCCCATGTACGCCGGGGTGATCGAGGGGATCGGCCCCCGCTACTGCCCGTCGATCGAAGACAAGATCATGCGCTTCGCCGACAAGGCCTCACACCAGATCTTCGTGGAGCCGGAAGGGCTGACCAGCACCGAGCTTTATCCCAACGGCATTTCCACCAGCCTGCCGTTCGACGTACAGATCCAGATCGTGCGTTCGATCCGCGGCTTTGAGCAGGCTCATATCATGCGCCCCGGTTACGCCATCGAGTACGACTACTTCGATCCTCGGGATCTGCGATCCAACATGGAAAACAAGTGTCTGCACAACCTGTTCTTCGCCGGCCAGATCAACGGCACCACCGGCTACGAGGAAGCCGGCGCCCAGGGGCTGCTGGCGGGCACCAATGCCGCTCTGCGCGCCTTTGACCGCGACGCCTGGTCGCCCCGCCGGGATCAGGCCTACCTGGGCGTGATGATGGATGATCTGTCCACCCTGGGCACCCAGGAGCCCTACCGCATGTTTACCAGCCGGGCCGAATACCGCCTGCTGCTGCGGGAAGACAACGCCGATCTGCGCCTGACCGAGGAAGGCCGCAAACTGGGACTGGTGGACGATCACCGTTGGGCGCTGTTCTGCGACAAGGTGGAACGCATCGAGCAGGAAAGCCAGCGCCTGCGCAGTACCTGGATCAACCCCAGGCATGCCGCCGCCCCGGCCCTGAACGAAAAACTGAAAACGCCCCTCAGCCGGGAGCACAACCTGGAAGAGCTGCTGCGCCGCCCCGAGCTCGACTACGCCACCCTGATGGCCATCGAGGGCATTGGCCCGAGCATCGATCATGAACAGGCCGCCGAGCAGGTGGAGATCCAGACCAAGTACGCCGGCTACATTGAACGCCAGCAGGACGAAATCCAGAAGCAGCTGCGCAATGAGCACACCCAACTGCCGCTGGATCTGAACTATGCCGAGGTCTCCGGGCTGTCCAACGAAGTGATCGCCAAGCTCAATCAGGCACGGCCCGAAACGCTTGGGCAGGCGTCACGCATTTCCGGTGTGACCCCGGCGGCCATCTCCATTTTGCTGGTTCATCTTAAAAAGCGCGGCCTGCTGCGCAAGTCGGCCTGAGGTTCATGATGCTGCAACAACTGAACGATTTGCTGGCCCGGACCGAGCTTGAGGTCAGCGATAAACAGGCGGAGCAACTGGTGGCTCTGGTGGGGCTGCTCGACAAGTGGAACAAGGCCTACAACCTCACCTCGGTGCGGGATCCGCAAGCCATGCTGGTCCGCCATATCATGGATAGCCTGGTAGTGAGCCCTTACCTCGAGGGGCAGCGCTTCATCGATGTGGGCACCGGCCCCGGGCTGCCCGGGCTGCCCCTGGCCATCATCAATCCCGACAAGCAGTTCGTACTGCTCGATAGTCTCGGCAAGCGCATTCGGTTTATTCGCACCGTGGTGCATCAGCTGGGTCTGACCAACGTGGAGGCGGTGCAAAGCCGGGTGGAAGCGTTCCAGCCCGAGCAAAAGTTCGACGGCGTGCTGAGCCGGGCCTTTGCTTCGCTGGACGACATGTTAAGCTGGTGCGCGCACCTGCCCGCCCCCCATGGCCGTTTTCTTGCCCTCAAGGGACAAGTCCCGGAGCAGGAGCTGCAATCCCTGCCCGCTCACCTGACCTGCCAGGGGGTTTACCCGCTGCACGTGCCCGAGCAGGAAGGCGACCGCCATCTGGTGGTCATTTCGCAAGCCAGCCAGTAGAGGTTTTCGGTGGGAAAAGTCATTGCCATTGCCAATCAGAAGGGTGGAGTGGGTAAAACCACCACCTGTGTCAACCTGGCCGCGTCCATGGCGGCCACCAAACGCAACGTACTGGTGATCGATCTCGATCCTCAGGGCAACGCCACCATGGCCAGCGGCGTCGACAAGTACCAGGTGCCCAATACCGCCTACGAGCTGCTGGTGGATGAACTGCCGGTGGCAGAGGTGGTGGTGACCGAGACCAGCGGCGGCTATCACCTGATCGCCGGCAATGGCGATGTCACTGCCGCCGAGATCAAGCTGATGGAATTTTTCGCCCGGGAAGTGCGCCTGCGCAATGCCCTGGCACCGGTGCGGGAGCATTACGATTACATTTTTATCGACTGCCCGCCGTCCCTTAACCTGCTGACGGTCAACGCCATGTCGGCGGCGGACTCGGTGCTGGTGCCCATGCAGTGTGAGTATTTTGCACTGGAAGGCCTCACCGCCCTGGTGGATACCATCAGCAAGCTGGCGGCGGTGGTCAATCCCGAGCTCAAAATCGAGGGCATACTGCGCACCATGTACGATCACCGCAACCGCCTCTCCAATGAGGTGTCCGATCAGCTGAAAAGCTATTTCGGCGACAAGGTCTATCGCACCGTGATCCCGCGCAATGTGCGCCTGGCCGAGGCCCCCAGCCACGGTACCCCCGCCATGTATTACGACAAGTCGTCGTTGGGCGCCAAGTCTTACCTGGCGCTGGCCGGCGAGATCCTGCGCCGGGCCGACGACGAGCAGTCCAATTCCGAACAGGTGGAACAGACAGCATGAACATGAAACGCCGCGGACTGGGCAAAGGCCTGGACGCCCTGCTCAGCACCAGCTCCGCCGCCAATTTGCGCCGGGAGCAGGCCGACAGCCATTCCGCCGCCGATGCGGGTGGTGCCTTGCAGAACCTGGCCATCAATACCCTGCAGCCGGGCAAGTACCAGCCCCGCCGGGACATGTCCCAGCAGGCGCTGGAAGAACTTTCCGAGTCCATTCGCCAGCAGGGCATCATTCAGCCCATCGTCGTGCGCCCGCTTGAAAGCGGTGGCTATGAAATTCTGGCCGGCGAGCGCCGCTGGCGGGCCGCCCGCATGGCGGGCCTGAGCCGGGTACCGGTGCTGGTAAAGCCGGTGTCCGACCAGGAAGCCCTGGCCATTGGCCTGATTGAAAATATTCAGCGGGAAGATCTCAACGTAATGGAAGAAGCCCGCGCCCTGGCCCGCCTGATCGAGGAGTTTGCGTTTACTCACCAGACCGTGGCCGATGCCGTGGGCAAGAGTCGCAGCGCGGTGAGCAACCTGCTGCGCCTGAACCAGCTTAACGACGAGGTGAAACAGCTGGTGGAGCACGGCTCGCTGGAGATGGGCCATGCCCGCGCCCTGCTGGCCCTGGAGGGTGAGCAGCAGTCCCGGCTGGCTCAGCTGGTGGCCCAAAAGGGCCTGACCGTGCGGGAAACGGAAAAGCTGGTGAAGCAGAGCCTGACCCCGCAAAAGCCGAAAGCCGAGCAGCCCCGCTCCCTGTTCATGGCCCAGCTGGAACAGGAATTTGGTGAAAAATTAGGAATAAAAGTGGAGATCAAGTCTTCCAGCAAAGACAAGGGTAAGCTGGTGATATCCTACAACTCATTGAATGAACTGGATAAAATTGGTCACTTCTTCGGACTTGGCGAGGCCCCCGAGCTCTGACCAGCCGGGCAAAAATGTAGTAATCCTTCAGTCAGTCCAATCTTGAGCGAAATGCGCAAAAAAAGCACTGAACTCCGCGAAAAATAAGGATTTAGTGCAATTGCATTTGTGTCGTTCACGGGTATAATTTGACCTGCTTTTTTGGGGCTTAACCGGTGGATGCCATCGGAAAGGCCCCTAACTGTATCAGGAGTGGTTGTGACGCAGAAAACCCGGCACCTCAGTGACAGACAAGTGGCGCTGGCGATTCTGAGTTATCAATTACTCCTGGTGGTGGCAGTCGCCAGCCTGTTCGGGTTCGGACAGGGTGAGGCCGCCGCCCGTTCCGCCCTCCTTGGGGGCGGAATCTACTGGGTTCCCCAATGCCTTTTCAGTGTGGTGGTACTGGCCAGACGCGCCGGTGAGGCCACGCCGCAAAGCATTGTGGCGAGCTTTTACAGCGGGGCAGGGATTAAGCTGGCCAGCACCATTTTACTGTTTATCGTGGTGTTCAAGTACATGGAGGTAAGTATCTTGCCCCTGTACACGGCTTACGCCCTGGCATTGCTGATGCAGTGGATTCTTTCATTCACTCTCAACAACCGTTACTAGGAAAACACATGGCTGCAACAGGAGATGTCCTAACTTCCCAGGGTTATATCTCTCACCACCTGCAACACCTGCAGATTGGTTCGGGATTCTGGGCGTTGAATATCGATTCTTTGCTTGTTTCCGTTGTCCTGGGTGCGCTGTTCTTGTGGGGCTTCAACAAGGTGGCATCCCGTGCTACCACTGGAGTTCCGGGCAAGTGGCAATGTGCCATCGAGCTGTTGGTTGAATTTGTGGATAAATCCGTCAAGGACGTCTTCCATGGCAAAAGTGCGTTGATCGCGCCGTTGGCGCTGACCATTTTTGTCTGGGTTTTCCTGATGAACCTGATGGACCTTATCCCGGTCGACTACCTGCCCTATGGCGCTCAATTGCTGGGCGTTCCTTACCTGAGGGTTGTTCCTTCCGCCGATGTTAACATCACCATGTCCATGGCGTTCGGTGTCTTCTTCCTGATCATTTTCTACAGCATCAAGATGAAGGGCGTGTCCGGCTTTGTAAAAGAGCTGACCATGCAACCGCTGAACCACTGGTCCATGATTCCCGTTAACCTGGTGCTTGAGACTGTATCGCTGATCGCAAAACCCATTTCGCTGGGTCTGCGACTGTTCGGTAACATGTACGCCGGTGAGATGATCTTCATTCTCATCGCGGGCCTGCTGCCGTGGTGGTCTCAATGGGTCCTTAATGTGCCGTGGGCGATTTTCCATATTCTGGTTATCACCCTGCAGGCTTTCATCTTCATGATCCTGACCGTCGTCTACATGTCGATGGCCTATGAAGAACATTAATCAAAAGATAACAAAAATTTAACAAGCTGTCGTTCTAACCGCTAACAATTGGAGAAAAAAAATGGAAATGATTTTCATCGCTGCCTCTCTCATGCTGGGTCTGGCTTCTATCGGTGGTGCTATCGGTATCTCTATGCTGGGTGGCAAGTTCCTGGAAAGTGCTGCTCGCCAGCCTGACATGCTGCCTGCCCTGCGCGGCAACTTCTTCATCGTGGTAGGTCTGGTTGACGCCATCCCGATGATCACCGTTGGTATGGCTCTGTACCTGATCTTCGCCGTAGCCTAATGGCCCGGCACGTTAATCAGTCTGCTAACCAACTTTAAAGGAGAGTTGCGATGAACATGAACGCAACAATCCTCGGTCAAACGATCGCGTTTATCATCTTCGTTTGGTTTTGCATGAAGTTCGTATGGCCCCCCATCATGGGTGCCATCGAGAAGCGCCAGAAAGAAATCGCCGAAGGTTTGTCTTCGGCCGAGCGTGCCAAGAAAGACCTGGCACTGGCGCAGACCAATGCAACCGAACAACTGAAGGAAGCCAAGCTGCAGTCCGCTCAAATCGTTGAGCAGGCCAACAAGCGCAAGGCCCAGATCATTGAGGATGCAACGCGTGAGGCTCAGGCCGAGCGTGAAAAGATTCTGGCACAAGCCCAGGCGGAAGTTGAAGCCGAACGCAATCGTGTCAAAGAGGAACTGCGTAAGCAGGTTGCTGCTCTTGCCCTGGTGGGTGCAGAGAGAATCCTCGAGCGTCAGATTGATGCCGCTGCCAACAGCGACATCGTTGAGAAAGTAGTAGCTGAACTGTAAGGGAATTAGAGCCATGGAAATGAAAACCATTGCTCGCCCCTATGCCAAAGCAGCTTTCGATTTTGCCGTTGAGAAAAACGCGGTCGACAACTGGTTGTCCATGCTGACTTTTGCCGCCGAAGTGGCGCAGAACGACAGCATGGCCCAGGTACTCGGCAGCGATCTGAACGCGGAAAAGATGGCCGACGTGTTTTTGGCTGTCTGTGGCGAACAGCTCGACGAGCAAGGCCAGAACCTGATTCGGGTGATGGCCGTAAACGGACGCTTGAGTGTGTTGCCGGCAGTGGTACAGGAGTTCGCCGAACTGAAGGCGGAACTGGACCGGGAAGTGGAAGCCTTTGTGGTTTCCGCCGCCAAACTGACCAAGCAACAAGTGGCCAAGATTCAGGCTTCACTGGAACAGCGTCTGGGACGCAAGGTGAAGCTGAATTGCAGCGTCGACAAGAGCCTGATGGCCGGCATTATCATCAAGGCCGGCGACATGGTGATCGACGGAAGTGTGCGGGGCCGTCTGTCCCGCTTGGCCGAAACGCTGCAATCTTGATTGGGGAATAGAGCATGCAACTGAATTCAACTGAAATTGCCGAGCTGATCAAACAGCGCATCGAGCAATTCAATGTTGTCAGTGAAGCACGAAACGAAGGTACCATCGTCTCTGTAAGCGATGGCATCATTCGTATTCACGGCCTTGCTGACATCATGCAAGGTGAAATGATTGAACTGCCGGGCAACCGTTACGCCCTGGCGCTGAACCTGGAGCGCGACTCCGTGGGCGCCGTGGTGATGGGCCCTTACGCCGACCTGGCCGAGGGCACCAAGGTTCACTCCACCGGTCGTATCCTGGAAGTACCGGTAGGCCGCAGCCTGCTGGGCCGGGTAGTTAACACCCTGGGTGAGCCGATCGACGGCAAGGGCGCCATCGACACCGATACCACCTCTCCGGTAGAAGTGATCGCCCCCGGCGTAATCGATCGTCAGTCGGTAGACCAGCCGGTACAGACCGGTTACAAGGCCGTTGACGCCATGATTCCGATCGGCCGTGGCCAGCGTGAGCTGATCATCGGTGACCGTCAGGTGGGTAAAACCGCCCTGGCCGTTGACGCCATCATCAACCAGAAAGACTCCGGCATTAAGTGTGTGTACGTGGCCATCGGCCAGAAAGCGTCCACCATTGCCAACGTCGTTCGCAAGCTGGAAGAGCACGACGCGCTGAAGAACACCATCGTGGTGGTGGCTTCCGCTTCCGAGTCTGCCGCCCTGCAATACCTGGCGCCTTACGCCGGTTGTGCCATGGGTGAATTCTTCCGTGACCGCGGTGAAGATGCCCTGATCGTGTACGATGACCTGTCCAAGCAGGCCGTTGCCTACCGTCAGATCTCTCTGCTGCTGCGTCGTCCGCCGGGCCGTGAAGCCTACCCGGGTGACGTTTTCTACCTGCACTCCCGCCTGCTGGAGCGTGCTTCCCGCGTGTCTGCCGACTACGTTGAGAAGTTCACCAACGGCGAAGTGAAAGGCCAGACCGGTTCACTGACCGCCCTGCCGATCATTGAAACCCAGGCCGGTGACGTGTCTGCGTTCGTACCGACCAACGTGATCTCCATCACCGACGGCCAGATCTTCCTGACCACCGAACTGTTCAACTCCGGTATTCGTCCGGCGGTTGACCCGGGTATCTCCGTATCCCGGGTAGGTGGTGCGGCTCAGACCAAGATCATCAAAAAGCTGTCTGGTGGTATCCGTACCGCCCTGGCCCAGTATCGCGAACTGGCCGCCTTCGCCCAGTTCTCTTCCGATCTGGACGATGCCACTCGCAAGCAGCTGAGCCATGGTCAGAAAGTCACCGAGCTGATGAAGCAGAAGCAATACCGTCCGATGTCCGTGGCCGAGCAGGCACTGTCCCTGTTCGCTGCCGAAAACGGCTACCTGGACGACGTAGAGCTGAAGTTCATCACTACGTTTGAAGACGCCCTGCTCGCTTACGCCAATTCAGAACATGCCGCCCTGATGGCGGAGATCAACGAGAAAGCCGACTACAACAAAGACGTTGTGGCTCAGCTGACTGCGTTGCTGGATAGCTTCAAGGCTACCCAGTCCTGGTAACCATGTGGCAGCGTTTATTGCTGCCACCTGAATTGGAGAAGCGACATGGCCGGCGCAAAAGAAATACGTAGCAAGATCGGGAGTGTGAAAAACACTCAGAAGATCACCAGCGCTATGGAGATGGTGGCCGCCTCGAAAATGCGTAAAGCGCAGGATCGCATGGCCCACAGCCGCCCATACGCTGAAACCATACGCAAGGTGATCGGCCACATCGCGCAGGGGAACTTGGAATACAAGCACCCCTATCTGGAAGACCGCGAGGTCAAGCGCGTAGGCTTTATTATCGTCTCCACCGATCGTGGCCTTTGTGGTGGCCTGAACATCAACGTGTTCAAGGCTGCCATGAACGAAATGAAAGCATACACCGACAAGGGTGTGGGCGTGGATCTGTGCCTGATTGGCAGCAAGGCGGTTGGTTTCTTCAACCGTTATGGCGGCAAGGTACTGGCGCAGGCTTCAGGCCTGGGCGACGCCCCCGCGCTGGACGACCTCATCGGGTCGGTCAGTGTGATGCTGGAAGCGTACGACAAGGGTGAGATAGACAAGCTGCACCTGGTGTACAACAAGTTTGAAAACACCATGGTGCAAAAGCCGACGGTCGATCAACTGTTGCCTTTGCCTGCATCGGAAGAAGAAGTGGCCAGCCACAGCTGGGACTACATCTATGAACCGGATCCCAAGTCGCTGCTGGACACGCTACTGGTACGCTTTGTGGAATCCCAGGTGTATCAGGGTGTGGTCGAGAACCTGGCCAGCGAACAGGCGGCCCGGATGGTCGCAATGAAAGCCGCCACCGATAACGCCGGCAACCTCATCAACGATCTGCAACTGGTGTACAACAAGGCCCGTCAGGCCGCCATTACCCAGGAACTGAGCGAGATCGTTGCCGGGGCTGGTGCCGTATAAAGGCGAAGGTATTCAAAGGTTTAGAGGATTTGACATGAGTAAGGGTATCATAGTCCAAATCATCGGCGCCGTTGTTGACGTGGAATTCCCGCAAGATGCGGTTCCTCACGTCTATGACGCGCTGAAGATTACGACGGAAGGCCAGGGCCAGGGTCTGGTTCTGGAAGTGCAGCAGCAAATCGGCGGTGGCGTTGTTCGTTGTATCGCCATGGGTTCTTCCGACGGTCTGCGCCGTGGTCTGGAAATCGAAAACACCAACCAGCCCATTCAGGTGCCGGTTGGCGTGCAGACCCTGGGTCGCATCATGGACGTGCTGGGTAACCCCATCGACGAAAAGGGCGACATCGGCGAAGAAGAGCGCTGGTCCATTCACCGCGAAGCTCCCAGCTACGAAGAGCAGTCCAGCTCTACCGAGCTGCTGGAGACCGGCATCAAGGTTATCGACCTGGTATGCCCCTTCGCCAAGGGTGGTAAGGTTGGTCTGTTCGGTGGTGCCGGTGTAGGCAAAACCGTAAACATGATGGAACTGATCCGTAACATCGCCATCGAGCACAGCGGTTACTCCGTGTTTGCCGGTGTGGGTGAGCGGACCCGTGAAGGTAACGACTTCTACCATGAAATGACCGAGTCCAACGTACTGGACAAGGTATCTCTGGTATACGGTCAGATGAACGAGCCGCCCGGCAACCGTCTGCGCGTGGCCCTGACCGGTCTGACCATGGCCGAGAAGTTCCGTGACGAAGGTCGTGACGTACTGTTGTTCGTGGACAACATCTACCGTTACACCCTGGCCGGTACCGAAGTATCCGCACTGCTGGGCCGTATGCCCTCTGCAGTAGGTTACCAGCCAACCCTGGCCGAAGAGATGGGCGTTCTGCAGGAGCGTATCACCTCTACCAAGACCGGCTCCATCACCTCCGTACAGGCCGTTTACGTGCCCGCGGATGACTTGACCGACCCGTCTCCGGCCACCACCTTCGCTCACCTGGATGCGACCGTGGTACTGAGCCGTCAGATCGCTGCTCTGGGTATTTACCCGGCCGTTGACCCGCTGGATTCCACCAGCCGTCAGCTGGACCCGCAGGTGGTCGGTGAAGAGCACTACTCTGTTGCCCGTGGCGTACAGACCGTGCTGCAGCGCTACAAAGAGCTGAAAGACATCATCGCCATCCTGGGTATGGACGAACTGTCTGAAGACGACAAGCTGACCGTGTCTCGCGCCCGTAAAATCGAGCGTTTCCTGTCTCAGCCGTTCTTCGTGGCCGAAGTGTTCACCGGTGCCCCCGGCAAGTACGTGTCCCTGAAAGACACCATTGCCGGCTTCCAGGGCATCCTGAACGGCGACTACGACACGCTGCCCGAGCAGGCGTTCTACATGGTTGGCTCCATCGACGAAGCGGTCGAAAAAGCCAAGAAACTGTAAGCCTCTAAGGAGGACCTGATGGCTGAGTATAGCTTTCACCTGGACATCGTCAGCGCCGAAAAACGCCTGTTTTCCGGCTCTGTGACCGCGGTGACTGTCTCCGGCTCTGAGGGTGAATTGGGCGTTCGTTACGGACACGCCCCCCTGCTGACGGCAATCCGTCCCGGCCTGGTGCAATACATCACCAAGGCCGGCCAGCAGGAAGTTCTGTACATCTCCGGCGGTATGCTGGAAGTACAGGGCAGCAGTGTCATGGTTTTGGCCGACACTGCAATTCGCGCCGAAGATCTGGATAAAGCCAAGGCCGAAGAAGCCAAGCGCTCGGCGGAAGCCAAGCTGCAGAACTCCTCACACGATGTGGACTATGCAGAAGCGGCCGCCGAACTGGCCCGGGCTATGGCGAAACTGCGCGTGCTGCAGTTGGTTAAGAAAAACGTTCGTTAAGCCTAACGTTCGAAAAAGCGACCTCAGGGTCGCTTTTTTTTTGCGAAAAAATCACAATACCGGCAAAGACGTGAGGAGTGAGGGGTTAAAGGTGAGGAGTAAGCACGGTCTGCGGACTTGGTTGTCTGACTCCTCTCACCTCACTCTTCACCCCTCACTTTTAAGTAAACGGGATATATTTTCATGACGATTCAGGCGGTAATTCTGGCGGCGGGCAAGGGCACCCGCATGCGCTCTTCTCTTCCCAAGGTACTGCACCCGGTGGCCCACAAGCCCATGGTCGCCCATGTGATCGAGGCCGCCCGCGCCTGTGAGGTGGATGGCATTCATCTGGTATACGGCCACGGTGCCGACCAGCTCAAGGCCCGCATTGCGGCAAGCGATCTGCATTGGACCCACCAGGCCGAGCAGTTGGGTACCGGTCATGCGGTGGCGGTGGCGCTGCCCAACATTGCCGACGACGCCCGGGTGCTGGTGCTCTATGGCGACACGCCGCTGCTGCAGGCGGAGACCCTGCAGCGACTGATTGCCGCTCAGCCCAAAGGTGGCGTGGGCCTGCTCACCGTGAGCCTTGCCAACCCCACCGGTTATGGCCGTATTGTGCGGGAAAATGGCAAGGTGGTGGGCATTGTCGAGCAGAAGGACGCCAGCCCCGAGCAGCTGGCCATTACCGAGGTGAACACCGGCGTGCTGGTGGCCGAGGCCGGCCGGCTCAGGGCCTGGCTGGGCGAGCTTAACAACGACAACGCCCAGGGGGAGTATTACCTCACCGATATCTTCGCCATGGCACACCGGGATGGCTGTGAGATTGCCACCGTGCAACCGGCCAGCACCTCAGAAGTGGAAGGCGCCAACGACCGGGTGCAGCTGGCGGGCCTGGAGCGGGCCTATCAGCACATGCAGGCCGAGCGGCTGATGCGCGAGGGCGTCAGCCTGCTGGATCCGGCCCGGTTCGATCTGCGCGGCACCCTGACCGCCGGCGAGGAAGTGGTGATCGACGTCAATGTGATCATCGAAGGGGAAGTGTGCCTTGGCAACCGGGTGAAAATCGGCGCCGGGGCCATTCTCAAAAACTGCGTTATCGGCGACGATGCCGAGGTGAAACCCTATTCCATCGTTGAAAACGCCGAGCTGGGCAGTGCCAGCAGTGCCGGCCCCTTTGCCCGCCTGCGCCCCGGCGCCGTGCTGGCCGAAGATGCCCACGTCGGCAACTTTGTGGAAATGAAAAAGGCCCGTCTGGGCAAGGGCTCCAAGGCCGGTCACCTGAGCTACCTGGGCGATGCCGAGATCGGTGCGGGGGTGAACATCGGTGCCGGCACCATCACCTGCAACTATGACGGCGTGAACAAGTTCCAGACGGTGATTGAAGACGGCGTCTTCGTCGGCTCCGATACCCAGCTGGTGGCCCCGGTGCGCATCGGCAAAAATGCCACCCTGGGGGCCGGCAGCACGGTGACCAAGGATGTGGCCGAGGCCGAGCTGGTGATCACCCGGGTGGCTCAGCGCCATATCAAGAACTGGCCCCGCCCGACTAAAAAATAGCTGAAAGCCTGAAGCTGAAAGGCAGAAGCAAACAAACGCGGCTGTGCAATCACAGCCGCGTTTTTTATTGCCCGTCTATGTTTTGATTTGCTAGTATTCTGCTTTCAAACCGAAACTTAAGCCATCATGTCGAAACGCAATACCCAGCAACGCCGCCATACCATCATCACCCTGCTTAACGAGCAGGGGGAAGTGACCGTGGACGAACTGGCCCGGCGTTTCGACACCTCGGAAGTGACCATTCGCAAGGATCTCACCGCGCTGGAAAAAAACGGCCTGCTGCTGCGCCGCTATGGCGGCGCCGTGCCGGTGCCGAGCGAGATGGTGGCGGAAGGCAGCGCCGAGCCGGTTTCGAAACGAAAGCGGGCGCTGGCCCGGGCGGCGGCGGCGCTGATCCGGGATCACAACCGCATCATCATCGACAGCGGCAGCACCACGGCGGCGCTGCTGGGAGAGCTGGGCCACAAGCACGGCCTGGTGGTAATGACCAACTCCCTGGCCATCGCCAACGCGGTGCGCGAGCTGGAGCCGGAGCCGACCCTGCTGATGACCGGCGGCACCTGGGATCCGTCCTCCGAGTCGTTTCAGGGCCAGGTGGCGGAGCAGGTGCTGCGTTCCTACGATTTCGACCGGCTGTTTATCGGCGCCGACGGCATCGATCTGGCCCGGGGCACCACCACCTTTAACGAGCTGACCGGCCTGTCCCGGGTGATGGCGGAAGTGGCCCGGGAAGTGGTGGTGATGGTGGAATCGGACAAGATTGGCCGCAAAATCCCCAACCTGGAGCTGCCCTGGAGCCGGATTCATACCCTGGTGACCGACAGCGGCATCAGCGAAGCAGATCAACAACAGTTACAGCAAAAGGGCATCACCCTGGTGATGGCACCCGAATAACGAGGATGTAGAGCATGTGTGGAATTGTAGGGGCGGTGGCCCAGCGTGATGTGGCGGAAATTCTGGTGGAGGGCCTGCGCCGTCTGGAATACCGGGGTTACGACTCCGCCGGGGTGGCCATTGTGCATGATGGCCAGCTGGGCCGGGTACGGCGCCTCGGCAAGGTGCAGGCATTGGCCGATGCCCTGAATGAGCAGCCCCTGGCCGGCGGCACCGGCATTGCTCACACCCGCTGGGCCACTCATGGCGAGCCGTCCGAGCGCAACGCCCATCCGCACGTGTCCGGCAACATCGCCGTGGTGCACAACGGCATCATCGAAAACCACGAAGCACTGCGTGAGCAGCTCAAGGCCAAGGGCTACGAGTTCGCCTCCGACACCGACACCGAAGTGATCGCCCACCTGGTGCACTGGCACCGTCAGCATACCGACTCCCTACTGGCGGCGCTGCAGGCCACGGTCAAGGAGCTGCGCGGCGCCTACGGCACCGTGCTGATGGACGTGAACGATCCTTCCCGGCTGGTGGTGGCCCGTTCCGGCTCGCCGCTGGTTATTGGTCTGGGGCTGGGCGAGAACTTTATCGCCTCGGATCAGCTGGCGCTGCTGCCGGTGACCCGTCGCTTCCTGTTCCTGGAAGAGGGTGATGTGGCCGAGGTGACCCGCCGCGACATTCATATTTTCAACAGTGACGGCCAGCCGGTGACCCGCGCCGAGCAGGAGTCCGAGGTCACCCACGACGCCGGTGACAAGGGCGAGTACCGCCACTACATGCTGAAGGAAATCTTTGAGCAGCCCAGGGCCATTACCGACACCCTGGAAGGCCGGCTGAGCGAGCAGGGCGTGGTGGTCGAGTCCTTCGGAAACGGCGCCCGGGCCATTTTTGAAAAGGTCGAGCACATTCAGCTGATCGCCTGCGGCACCTCCTACCATGCGGGCATGGTGGCTCGTTACTGGTTCGAGGCCCTGGCCGGCGTGCCCTGCGATATCGAGATCGCCTCCGAGTTCCGCTACCGCAAGTCGGTGGTGCGTCCCAACAGCCTGCTGATCACCCTGTCCCAGAGCGGCGAGACCGCCGACACCCTGGCGGCGCTGCGGCTGGCCAAGGAGTCCGGCTACATGGGCACCCTGACCATCTGTAACGTGCCCGGCTCGTCTCTGGTGCGGGAATCGGATCTGGCTTTCATGACTCGGGCCGGTGCCGAGATTGGTGTGGCTTCCACCAAGGCCTTCACCACGCAATTGGTGGCGCTGCTGATGCTGGTGGCGGCGGTGGGCCGCTGCCGGGGCAACATGACTGAGCAGACTGAGGCGGAGCTGGTGCGTTCGCTGCGTTCGCTGCCGGCGCACATTGTCAGCACCCTGGCCTTGGCCGGCGACATTGAGCAGCTGGCGGAAGAGTTTGCCGACAAGTACCACAGCCTGTTCCTGGGCCGGGGCGAGCAGTACCCCATCGCCATGGAAGGGGCGCTCAAGCTCAAGGAAATCTCCTACATTCACGCCGAGGCCTACGCCGCCGGCGAGCTCAAGCACGGCCCGCTGGCGCTGATCGACGCCGACATGCCGATCATCGTGGTGGCGCCCAACAACGAGCTGCTGGAAAAACTGAAGTCCAACGTGGAAGAAGTGCGCGCCCGGGGCGGCATCCTCTATGTGTTCGCCGACAAACAGGCCGGCTTTAAAGGAGATGCCACCATGCGGGTGATGTCGCTGGAGCACGTGGACGAGGTGATCGCGCCCATCGTCTACACGGTGCCGCTGCAACTGCTGTCCTACTATGTGGCTCTTATCAAGGGCACCGATGTGGATCAGCCCCGCAACCTGGCCAAGTCGGTCACGGTCGAGTAAACGGCCACCTGATGTGGGATGATGTGGCATGAAAATAAAGTGTCATCCCATAACATAACGTTTCATTCTCGCCCGCCATGTCATGGCGGGCGTTTTTTATGTCCTTTACTCGATGTCTTGAGCTCCTAAGCGAGGGTGTTGGCCTCCGCCTGATGCGTGGCTCGAAGGGCATGATGAACTTTTTAATTTTATATATTCACTAAATTGTATATGCGTTTTTTGGCATGTATTATTTCGGCTAGGTGAAACAGGGGATATGCAATGCAACGAGTACTGTTTGTGTGCACGGCCAATTCCGCCCGCTCCCAGATGGCGGAAGCCCTGCTGCGCCACTTTGCCGGTGATCGCTTCGAGGTGTTCAGTGCGGGCACCGAGCCCTCTGAAGTGGATCCACGCACCCTGCAGGCGCTGCAGGAGTTCGGGCTGGAAACCGCAGGGCTCAGGTCCAAGTCCATCGACAGCCTGGCCGACCGGCCGTTCGATTTTGTGATCAGCCTGTGCGACAAGGCCCATCTGGAGTGCCGTCACTGGCCCGGCAGCGGGGTGGTGATGGCCTGGGACTTTCCCGATCCCAAGGACAGCGGCGACCCAAAAGCCTTTGCGCTGACCCTGCACGAAATCAGCGAACGGATCCGCCTGTTTGTGTTGGTCAACAGCAAGGACGTCAAGTCGGCAGTGAAATCGGTACAGCCGCTGGACTTTTTCAAGTCCCTGGCCGATGAAACCCGCCTGTTGTGTTTGCTGCTTATCGCGCAGCAAGGCGAGCTGTGTGTCTGTGAGCTGATGGCGGCGCTGGCGCTGCCGCAGCCCAAGGTATCCCGGCATCTTGGCCAGTTGCGCAAGGTGGGCCTGTTGCTGGATCGGCGCCAGGGACAGTGGGTGTTTTACCGTATTCACCCGCTGCTGAACGACTGGATGCGCGACATATTGCATACCACGCTGGAGCACAGCGGGCCATTGCTGGCGCAGCCCCTGGCCCGTCTGAGCGACATGAACTCCCGCCCTTCCTCCGCGGGCAGTGTCTGTGACGAGGAGCAAGTGAATGGCATATGACACGAACGCGCTGCCGGTGGTGCAGCCCCAGTACAGGGAGCATGAATGAAATGGGCATGTTTGAACGCTATCTGACCCTCTGGGTCGGCCTGTGCATTCTGGCCGGGGTGGCACTGGGTAATCTGGCGCCGGGGCTCTTCGGGGTGATTGCCCGGCTGGAGCTGGCCCACGTCAACCTGGTGGTGGCGGTCCTGATCTGGGTGATGATTTATCCGATGATGGTGCAGATAGACTTCAGCGCCATCAAGGAAGTGGGGAAAAGGCCCAAAGGACTGGTGCTGACGCTGGTCATCAACTGGCTGATCAAGCCGTTTACCATGGCGGCGCTGGGCTGGCTGTTCTTTCGTGTGCTGTTTGCCGACTGGGTGGATCCCCAAAGTGCCGGTGAATATATCGCCGGCATGATACTGCTGGGGGTGGCGCCCTGTACCGCTATGGTGTTTGTCTGGAGCCAGCTGACCAGGGGGGATCCCAACTACACCCTGGTGCAGGTGTCGGTCAACGACATCATCATGATCTTCGCCTTTGCACCCATTGCCGCCTTTCTGCTGGGAGTCAGCGACATTCAGGTGCCCTGGGAGACGCTGTTGCTGTCGGTGGTGCTTTATGTGGTGCTGCCGCTGGCGGCCGGCGTCTGGACCCGTCACCGGCTGGAGCGCAGGGGGGATGGCGCTCGCCTTGAGCACTTGCTGCAGCGGCTCAAGCCCTGGTCGATACTGGGCCTGCTGGCCACCGTGGTGCTGCTGTTCGGGTTTCAGGCTGAAACCATCATTGCCCAGCCGCAAACCATTGGCCTGATTGCCATTCCGCTGTTAATCCAGACCTACGGCATTTTCATTATTGCCTATGCCGCCGCCTGGTGGCTGCGGCTGCCGCACCAGGTGGCGGCCCCGGCCTGCATGATAGGCACCTCCAACTTTTTCGAACTGGCGGTGGCGGTGGCGATCTCGTTGTTTGGTCTGCACTCGGGTGCGGCCCTGGCGACCGTGGTTGGCGTGCTGGTGGAGGTACCGGTGATGCTGTCCCTGGTGTATTTCGTCAATAAAACCCGCTCCTGGTATGCCCACTGAGTGAGTACGCTCAACAAGAGGATTGATTATGTCCGTTTCGTTTCATCCGTCCTGGTCGCTTGCGGTGGAGCAGGGCACCTTGCTGCTGACGCCCTGCCCGGGCACCCAGGGTGTTGAACTGTGCGAGTCGCTGTCACAACTGAAAGCGGGCGGCGCCACGGCCGTGATTACCCTGATGACAGCCGACGAGCTGCACGAGGAAGGGCTGCCGGATTTCTCCCGGGCGGTAAAGGCCGCCGGGCTCGACTGGTTTCACCTTCCTGTACCGGATTTCGGCGTGCCGGGGGCCGATTTTGAACAGGCCTGGCAGGCCTGTCATCTGGAATTGCAGCAACGCCTGCGGTCAGGGGATACCCTGGCGCTGCATTGCAAAGGCGGCTCGGGCCGCACCGGCATGGTGGCGGCCAGACTGATGCTCGCCGCCGGCTTCGCTCCCGAGGCCGCGATCACCGCCATTCAGGCGCTGCGCCCGCGGGCGTTCAGCTATCCCGCCCAGCGCGACTACCTTCTAAACTCAGCCACCCTCTGAACGGAGCAGAATAATGACCATTAACGTAGGCATTAACGGTTTTGGCCGCATGGGCCGCCTGACCATGCGGGTACTGTTTGAGCACAGCGACGTCAATATAGTGCACATCAACGATCCGGCCGGCGATGCCGCCACCCTAGCGCACCTGATGAACTTCGACTCGGTGCACGGCCGCTGGCAGCACGAAGCCCTGGCCGACGGCGACAGCATGCGGGTCGGTTCGCAACGCATTACCGTCAGCCGCAACAAAACCATCGAAGAGACCGACTGGTCCGGCTGTGATCTGGTGATCGAGGCATCCGGCAAGATGAAAAAGAAGGAGGTGCTGCAGGCCTATCTGGATCAGGGCGTGAAGCGGGTGGTGGTCACCGCCCCGGTGAAGCAGGAAGGGGTGCTGGATGTGGTGATGGGGGTGAACGATCACCTCTATGACCCGGGCCGGCACCGTATCGTGACGGCGGCATCCTGCACCACCAACTGCCTGGCGCCGGTGGTGAAGGTGATCCACGAGCAGCTGGGGATTGTGCACGGCTCCATGACCACCATTCACGACATCACCAACACCCAGACCATTCTGGATGCGCCGCACAAGGACTTGCGCCGGGCCCGGGCCTGCGGCATGAGCCTGATCCCCACTACCACCGGCTCCGCCACCGCCATCACCCGTATTTTCCCGGAGCTCAAGGGCAAGCTGAACGGCCATGCCATTCGGGTGCCGCTGGCCAATGCCTCCCTGACCGACTGTGTGTTCGAGGTGGCGCGCCAGACCACGGCACAAGAGGTCAATGCCCTGCTGAAGGCCGCCGCCGAGGGCGAACTGAAGGGCATTCTGGGTTATGAGCAGCGCCCGCTGGTGTCCATCGATTACAAGACGGATCCGCGCTCATCCGTGATCGATGCCCTGTCCACCATGGTGGTGAGCGGTACTCATGTGAAGCTCTATGCCTGGTACGACAACGAGTGGGGCTACGCCAACCGTACCGCCGAGCTGGCGCTGAAGGTAGGACGCGGGTAAATGCTGAACCGGCTGTCTCCCGGCATCCGCCAGTATTTGGTGGTCACCGGCAACTACTGGGCGTTTACCCTCACCGACGGCGCCCTGCGCATGCTGGTGGTGCTGCATTTTCACGGCCTTGGGTATTCGCCGCTGGAGATCGCGCTGCTGTTTCTGTTCTACGAAATCTTCGGGGTGATCACCAATCTGGTGGGGGGCTGGCTCGGCGCTCACCTGGGCCTTAACCGCACCATGAACATCGGCCTGGCCCTGCAGGTGGTGGCCCTGGGCATGCTGCTGGTGCCCGCCGCCTGGCTGACCGTGCCCTGGGTGATGGCGGCCCAGGCGCTGTCCGGCATCGCCAAGGATCTTAACAAGATGAGTGCCAAAAGCTCGATCAAGCTGCTGGTGCCGGCAGAAGCCCAGGGCACTCTCTACCAGTGGGTGGCGCTGCTCACTGGCTCCAAGAACGCGCTCAAGGGCGTGGGTTTTTTCATGGGCGGCGCGCTGCTGATGGGGCTGGGCTTTGCCGGGGCCGTGGCGGCCATGGCCGTGGCGCTGACGCTGGTGTGGCTGCTGAGCCTGATGCTGCTGACGCAGGATTTGGGCAAGGCCAAACAAAAACCGAAGTTTCGCGACATGCTTTCCAAAAGCCGCGCCATCAACCTGCTGTCGGCGGCCCGGCTGTTTCTGTTTGGTGCCCGTGATGTCTGGTTTGTGGTGGCGCTGCCGGTGTTTTTGTCCCAGAGCCTGGGCTGGCACCACGGCCAGACCGGTGGCTTTATGGCGCTCTGGATAATAGGCTACGGCCTGGTGCAGGCGCTGGCGCCCAGGGTGACCGGCAAGGCGGCAGGAAACGTACCCGATGGTCGTGTCGCGACCGGCTGGGCTCTGGGGTTAACCCTGGTGCCCGGGCTGATCGCCTTGGGGCTGATGACGGGATTGAACCCCGCCATGGTGCTGATCGGCGGTCTGCTGCTATTCGGTGCCCTGTTTGCGGTCAATTCCTCGCTGCACAGTTATCTGATCGTCAGCCATGCCGGCCGGGATGGCGTTTCCCTGGATGTGGGTTTTTACTACATGGCCAACGCCATGGGCCGGCTGCTGGGCACCCTGCTGTCCGGCGGACTCTTTCAGTGGGCCGGACAGGGCAGCGCCGGCATGCAGGCCTGTTTATGGGTATCGATGGCGTTTTTGCTGCTGACGACCCTTATTTCCCTTAGGCTGCCGCGCTCGGTGGTGAACTGAGCCCGGTGATGGCTAGCGCTCCGGATCCGGGGTTTGGGGCGGGGCGTTTCTGAGCCCGGAAATATTGGAAAAGACTGCCACATAATGGCTGGTTTCCCCCCGGGGATTGCCCAGGGTTCTGACCGACAGCCACAGCAGCAGGGGAATGCCGGACCTGACCCGGCAGAACACTTCACCCTGCCAGTGCCCGCAAGTGTCGGCGTCCTGCCAGAGGGAGGTGTTGTCCAGCTCCAGAGGCAGGGCGCTGCCGGGGGGCTGACCCACCATGTCATCCAGGGTAAAGCCGGTGATCCGGGTATAGGCCGGATTGGCATAGACCAGTCGCTGGTGGCGATCGAAGATCAACACCGCTTCCAGCATGTTGGCCAGCACCAGGCGGTTGAGCTGCAGGGATTCTTCCGCCTGTTTCAGGCGACTGATGTCCTGGCCCTGCAGTTGTACCGCCGTGACCACACCATGGGTAAACACCGGCGCCAGGGTCCACAGCTGGTAACGGGCCTGCTGCGGCAGGGGGCCCAGCCGGGCTTCCACATCATCGACCCGATGGCCTTTTCTGGCCTTGTCGATGGCCTGCAGCAGGGGGGCCAGTTGCTCGGGGCTGAAGTGCTCGGCGAGGGAAGAACCAATCCGTTCAGGGGGATCCTGTTTAAACAGCGCCGTGGCCATCTGGTTCAGGGCCAGAATGCGATCGTGATTGTCGACGATGAGGGTGGCCGAGTTGGCGGCGTCAAACAGGTGGGCCAGCCGCAGCTCCTTTTGCTGCAGTATGGCCACCATGCTTTCCAGGCTGTTGCCGAGAAAATTGAATTCCTGAATGCGGTCGGGTTGAAAGGCCGCGTGCTGGCCGTGGCTCACCTGTTCGGCAAAACGGGTGAGACTGAACAGGGGAGCAGAGATCAGCCGAAGGGTATACAGCGACAGTCCCAGTGCGGTCAGCAGCACCAGTACCAGGGCGAGCAGAGTGTGGTAGCCATAATTTTGCTGCAATTGCTGGGCGATGGTGTTGTCGGTCAGCAACAGCAGTTGCAGCTCGCTCGGCTCGCCATTGATCAGCAAAGGGCGCAGACGGAAGTAGTGCCCCTGGATCTGGCCATCACGGCGCCCGCTGGACAGCGCCTGGGTGAATACCATGGGCGCAATGTCGTTGTTGCTGAGGTAGGCGGGGCTCACCGGCTTGCCGCGCCGGATCAGCTGAACCCTGACGTTTTCCGCGCCCCGGGCAAGGTGCTGTAACAGGCTGAGGTTGTCATTCAGTACCACTCCGCCCAGCAGGTTGCCAATAACCTGGCCCGACGCCTGGGCAATAACCGGGTAACGTTGCACCAGGGCGACCTGGCGGCTAAAAGGGGCGTCCAGCTCAAGGCCGGCCCACCGATGGTACAGCGGCGGTGTGGTCAGCAACTGTTGCAGCCGGTGCTCCATGGTATAGAGCGGCGAGTTCAGGTGAACCCAGGGCTGTTCCTGCCGGCTCAGCACCAGCAAGTCCAGGTACTCCCCGTGACGGTTTGCCAGTATTTCCTGTAATTGTGCTTCGGCGGCCTGGCGGTTGCCGGAGGACAGGGCCTGCGCCAGCTCCGGCTGTTCGGCGGCGGTCGACAGCAGGCTATCCAGGCTGCTGAGGTAGCTGTCCAGCAGGATCTGCAACCGGCCGTTGGCCTCTTCCAGTTGCTGGTGAATGCTGTCATCGATCATGGCCGAGCTGCTGCGGTAGGTCAGCAGCAGCAGGGCCGCCGCCAGCAACAGAAAAGCGGGCAGCAATACCAGCAGCAGCTGTCGCAGCAGCGGCCGGGCGGGAGGGCTATCGGGAGTAACGAAAGGCATGGGCTTTAAGGCGTTCCAGTTCGGCGGGGGGCGTGTGTCGGTCAACCACGGCGAAGTCGCCGCTGTAAACCCGTGGCAGGCGGTGGGCCTGGCCTTCCAGATCGAGGCGAATGGCTTCTGCCATGGCCACCCCGTTGTCATCGTTCATGCGCATGACCGTCAGATCCAGCTCCCCCCTGACCAGGGCATCCAGCTCGGCACTGCCGCCGCCCCAGCCATTCAGCAGCACCTGGTCCTGTCTGCCCAGGGTCTTCAGTGCATCGGCGGCGCCAAAGGCAATGTCTGTGGTGCAGGCGTAGATCAGATTGATATCGGGGTTGGCAGTCAGCGCCTGGAGGACCGCCTTGCTGGCTTTGTCCCGCTCTACATCGGTATAAAAAGCCTGGCGCAGCACCATGCCGGGCTGGCTGGCGGACAGGCGGATAAACTCGTCCCCTCTGGCCTGGCTGACATGGCCTTGGGTTCCATACAGCATCAGGTAGCTGGCGCTGGGGCCGATCAGGCGGCCGATGGCGTCGGTAAGCAAGCGGGTGCCTTCCTGATGATCAAAGCCCACGTAGAAAAACGGCTGGTTTGGGCCCCATGATTGCAGAGGGGTGGTGATGTTCATCAGAATGAGCTTGGGGTGGCCGCGGGCGAGCAGTTTTTCAACCAGTATGCGGTGCCGCGGGGAATTGAGGGTAAATATCAGGTAATCGGGATCGCCTTGCAGGGCCTCGGCCAGCCGTTGCTCCTGTTGTCTGATGGGCGTGGCGGGCTGGAACGAATAGCTTTGCAGGGCATGGGGCAGGCCCATTTCCTGCAGCCGGCGGGACAGGCTCAGCCGGCTGCGTGACCAGTAGTCCGAGAGCTGCTCATCCGGGGTCAGCATGGCAATGCGTACCGGCGGGGTGGCTGCAGCCGACCAGGGCCGGGCCGGTTGACGGACTCGTTCGGCAAACCCCTCGGCCAGCCGGCGCTGCTCGGGAAAGGCCGTCATGTATTCCTGAAAGGTCCAGTAATTCTGGCTGTCGGCCTGTGCCCGGCCGCATATCATCAGCATGGCAAGGATGCCGGTGCACAACAGTCGCATTATCAACATGGCGGTAAAACTGGGCAAAAAAGGCTGAACGGGCGGGATATGATGGGGATCTTATTATGTGTTCAGGGGAAAGTCAGTATTTTCCTTTGTGGCTTGCCCCCGCACCCCTAAAGACCGAAACCGGGCCAGAGGGCCCGGTTTCGGTGTGCCTGAGGGAACCTGGTGTTATTTCAGGTCAAACCTGTCGGCGTTCATTACCTTGGTCCAGGCCTTGACGAAGTCATGCACGAATTTTTCGCGGGCATCGTCCTGGGCGTAGACTTCGGCATAACTGCGCAATATCGAGTTGGAGCCAAACACCAGGTCTACCCGAGTCGCGGTCCATTTCACCTTGCCGGACTGGCGGTCAACGATATTGTAAAGGTTATTGCCCGCCGGCTCCCAGCGGTAGGCCATGTCGGTGAGATTGACGAAAAAGTCGTTGCTGAGCACGCCGACCTTGTCGGTGAAAACGCCATGGGGGCTGCCACCGTGGTTGGTGCCCAGTACCCGCATGCCGCCCACCAGCACCGTCATCTCGGGAGCGGTCAGGCCCATTAACTGGGTGCGATCGAGCATCATTTCTTCCGGCGTCACGACATAGTCTTTTTTCAGCCAGTTGCGGTAGCCGTCGTGCAGTGGTTCGAGTACCTCGAATGCCTCCACGTCGGTCATGTCCTGGCTGGCATCGCCCCGGCCCGGGGCAAAGGGCAGGGTAACATTCACGCCGGCGTCCCTGGCCGCCTTTTCCACGGCGGCGGTACCGCCCAGCACGATGAGATCCGCCAGGCTGACACGCTTGGCAAGGCCGGCCTGAATCTTTTCCAGTTCCTTGAGGACTTTTTGCAGCCGCTCGGGTTCGTTGCCGGCCCAGTCTTTTTGCGGAGCAAGCCGAATGCGGGCGCCGTTGGCGCCGCCCCGGTAGTCGGAGCCGCGGAAGGTGCGGGCGCTGTCCCAGGCGGTGGCCACCAGTTCGGATACGCTCAGGCCACTGGCCAGAATCTTCGTCTTAAGATCGGCGATTTCGGTCTCATCCAGGGTGTAATCCACGCTCGGTATCGGATCCTGCCAGATCAGGTCTTCGGCGGGCACATCCGGTCCCAGGTAACGGCTCTTGGGCCCCAGGTCCCGGTGGGTCAGTTTGAACCATGCCCGGGCGAAGGCATCCTCGAAATAGGCCGGATCCTGGTGAAACCGCTCAATGATTTTACGGTAGGCAGGGTCCATTTTCATCGCCATGTCGGCGTCGGTCATGATGGGCATGCAGCGACGGGAAGGATCTTCCACATCCACCGGCTTGTCTTCTTCTTTAATGTCGACGGGCTGCCACTGCCAGGCACCGGCCGGGCTCTTGGTCAGCTCCCATTCATGATTGAGCAACATCTCGAAGTAGCCGTTGTCCCAGCGGGTGGGATGAGTGGTCCAGGCGCCTTCAATACCGCTGGTCACGGTGTCGCGGCCAATGCCCCGGGTCTTGTGATTGTTCCAGCCCAGGCCCTGCTCCTCCACGCCGGTGGCTTCGGGCTCCGGACCCAGGTTGGCGGCGCTGCCGTTGCCGTGGGTTTTGCCCACGGTGTGACCACCGGCGGTGAGGGCGGCGGTTTCTTCGTCGTTCATCGCCATGCGGGCAAAGGTGACGCGCACATCATGGGCGGTTTTTAGCGGGTCGGGCTTGCCGTCCACCCCTTCCGGGTTAACGTAGATCAGCCCCATCATCACCGCCGCCAGCGGGTTTTCCAGATCCCGTTCGCCGGAATAGCGGCTGTTGGGGTTATTGCTGGGGGCCAGCCATTCTTTTTCCGCTCCCCAGTAGATGTCCTTTTCCGGGTGCCAGATATCGGCCCGTCCGCCGCCAAAGCCGAAGGTTTTGAAGCCCATTGACTCATAGGCCATGTTGCCGGCCAGGATGATCAGATCGGCCCAGGACAGGGCGTTGCCGTATTTCTTCTTGATGGGCCACAGCAGGCGCCGGGCCTTGTCGAGGTTGGCGTTGTCGGGCCAGGAGTTGATGGGGGCAAACCGCTGGTTGCCGGTGCCGCCGCCGCCACGGCCGTCGGCAATGCGGTAGGTGCCGGCGCTGTGCCAGGCCATGCGGATCATCAGACCGCCGTAATGGCCCCAGTCCGCCGGCCACCAGTCCTGGCTGTCGGTCATCAGGTCTTTGAGATCCTGCTTCACTGCGTCCAGATCCAGCTTTTTGAATGCTTCGGCATAGTTGAAATCGTTACCCAGCGGGTTGGTCTTGGTGTCATGCTGATGAAGAATGTCCAGGTTAAGGGCCTTGGGCCACCAGCTGGTGTTGGAGCTACCCGACTCGGTCTGGGCCCCGTGCATAACAGGACATTTGCCGGAAGACGGGGAAGTGCTTTGACTCATGATGAATGCCTCTTGCTTGGTAAGGTCTGAGCGGTATTCGATGTGCAGCGTTGTGCGTCGAAAACTCTTCCATGGAAGAATAGACCATGAAGTCAAAGGGGATCTGATAGAGCAAGGCCGGGACGAATAACCCGGCCTGATGGCAAGGCGGGCAGGAGTTCAGGGGGCTTTCCGCAGTCGGAAGCGGGCCAGCCGCTGTTCCAGCTGGGCGGCCAGTTCGCCCATGGCTGCTCCCTGCTGTTGCAACTGGCCGGCAATGGCAAGGGTGGCCTGATAGCCATCCCGGATCAGGATCACATTGTGCTGTATGTCATCGGTGACGGTACGTTGTTCCTCGGTGGCGGTGGCTACCTGTTCGCTCATTTCATTGACCTTGCGGATTTCCCCCACAATGGTGGTCAGCTCCCCGCCGGCCTTGCGTGCTTCTTCCACGCTGTAGCCGGCCTTGTCGCGGCCGGTTCCCATGGCGCTGACGGCGCTCTCTACCCCTTCCCGCAACCGGGCCAGCATGCCGTCGATGTCGGCGGCGGTATCTTGGGTCTGCATGGCCAGGGCTCGAACTTCGTCGGCCACTACCGCAAAGCCCCGGCCCGATTCACCGGCCCGGGCGGCTTCAATGGCGGCGTTCAGGGCCAGCAGGTTGGTGCGCTCGGAGATCTGCTTGATGGTGGTCAGGCAGTGTTCCACATCCCGGGTATGCTGGGCCACTTCCAGCACCCGTCGCTCGCCCTCGTTCAGGGCCAGGGCGACCTCTTCAATGGCGGCAATGGTATCGTCCACATCGTGATCCCCTTCTTCCGCCCGCAATATGCTGTCGTTGGCGGCGCCAAAGGTGTCGCTGGCGTGGCGGGCAATTTCGGCCACGGTGGCAGCCATCTCGGTGGTGGCGGAAACCACCAGCTCCACCTGTCCGGTACCATTTTCAATATTCAGCTGCACTTGCTGTACCGAGTTTTGAGTATGCTCGGCGTTGCCGAACAGACGCTGGCTGGCATGGCTGACGCCCAGCAGCAGATCGTTGAGGTGAAGCTGCATGGTGTTCAGGGATGTGGCCAGCTCGGCCAGCTCGTCGTGGCCCTGCACCGGTACATCCTGAGTAAAGTCGTTGTCTTGGGTAATGCGCAGCATGCCCTGATGCAGGGTGCGTACGCCGCGGCGAATACCATGCATCAGCCAGAGGGAGAGGGCCAGCGTCAGTGCCAGCACAACGACCGAAAGCGCCAGGCTCAGCCAGAAGCGGGTAGCGGCGGCCTGGTACAGTTGCAGAACATGCTGCTCCAGACTGGCGGCAAGGCTGTCTTCTACCGCTTTCAGCTGGTTGATATGACGGGTGGCGGTGCCAAACCACTGGGTGGCATTCTGGTTAAAACCACCGGTGTCGGCGCGCTCGTGGGCCAGCTGCTGCAGGCGGGTCACTTCGTCATTATTACCGGCCTGGCGCCGGTATTGCTCCTGCCATTCGAGTGACGCCAGATGGTGGAAGCGTTCCAGATAGGTGGCCTGTTCCGCTTCCAGAGTAATAAAGCGGCGGTACAGACCGGGGGCAAAGCGGTCGGCGCCGAAGGCGTTGCTCAGTACCGCACGAATGAGACCCATGCGTTCCTTGCTCTGCAAAAAGGCACTGTAGGCCGCCAGCCGGGCCGCGGTGTCGCCGCTGTGGGCCAGGCCCACGGCCGCATCCACCTGGGTTAGTAGCTGACGGATGATGCGAGTGTAGCTGTCCACCATGGCGCCCAGTTCGGCGTTGCCGCCGTCCACCACGGTGCGCAACCCCTGCAATTGTTGTAATGCCGACAGGGTGGTGCCGGTGCTCAGGTGGATTTTCAGCTCGGCCAGCGCGCGATCGCTTTGTTGGCGCTGGGATTGCAATTCGCTGGCGAACTGGCGTCCGTTCGAACCGATAAAGCCCGCCGACATGCCGCGTTCCTTTTGTAACTCGTGGGCCAGGTTGCTGCTGGCGACCGACAGTGCCACCATGGGCTCCATTGCCGCCGCTCGCGCCATGCTCTGGTAAGCCTGGTAGGACGTGAGGCCACCAAAGCCGAGCAGGGCGAGGACCGGCAGCAGCAGGGAGATGGCCAGTTTGTGGGCCAGAGTCAGATGTCCTGTCATCCTTAAATACCTCAACGCGCGAGTGTGCTCAGGTTATCGGCATTCGGTATCAAAACTGAATCGATTTCGCTGCATGACCAGGGCTGAGCCGCGGGGTATCGGGAACGATGGAAAAAAAGTCGGCACTGGGTTAAATTTCCTGCGGTTTTTTCATCTTCCGCCTCGGCGTCACTCTTGCGGAACACACCTTCCAGACGGTAATGCATAACAATGACAACGTTCGAGCAAGTGCTGATCATCTTACTGTTGGTAGCAATCAGCTCCTTCTTTTCTGTTTCCGAAATCGCCCTGGCGGCGGCACGCAAGATGAAGTTGCGGCTGATGGCCAGCGACGGCGACATTAACGCAGAGAAAGTCCTGCTGCTGCAGGAGCAGCCGGGCAATTTTTTCACCATCGTACAGATAGGGCTTAATGCCGTGGCGATTCTGGGCGGCATTCTCGGTGAATCGGCCTTTACCCCCTTTGCCCGCAACCTGCTCGGCTGGTTTCTCGATGGTTACTGGCTCGATCGCACAGCTTTTTTTCTGTCCTTTTTCATCGTGACGTCCCTGTTCATCCTGTTTGCGGATCTGATGCCCAAGCGGCTGGCGATGATAGCGCCGGAAAAAATCGCGGTGGCGGTGGTGCGCCCCATGAGTTTCATGATCCTGCTGTGCCGGCCCCTGGTATGGCTGTTCAATGGCCTTGCCAACCTGTTGTTCCGGCTGTTTCGTGTGCCCACCATGCGTAAGGATGAAATTACCCCCGAGGACATCATTGCCATGATGGACGCCGGGGCGCAGGCCGGCGTGCTGCAGGAGCAGGAGCATCATCTTATTGAAAACGTGTTTGAAATGGAGTCGCGCACCGTCACCTCGGCCATGACCACCCGGGAAAGCCTGATCTACTTTACCCTTCACGAAGATCAGGAAGGCATCAAGGCCAAGATTGC